>VGWG01000001.1 GCA_016873675.1 Lentisphaerota bacterium
GGACTCTTCCTCGGAAATGACGGCGGCGTCTGGGTTGAAGACCGCACCCATCGCATCGGCCTCGATCCGTTTGACGGCTGGCGTTATGCCGGTGTGCGCGGGACGGACGTCACGTATGCAGCACAGCTTCCGATTCTCGATCTGGATGGCGGCGGTGACGAGGATGATGTGGATGACCCCGATAACGCATTCGTCGACAAGGATGGGGATTACACCGAGGATTGGTGGGAAGATCTCTACGATCCCTACTATGCGAATTCGGATGTGTACGATTCCCACATGGACCGCGATGATGACGGATGGGACAACTGGTCCGAGGCGCGCTATACTTCAAAGTCCGGGCTGACGACACGGCCCGACCAGGCTCATGAAGCGACGAGCGTGCCGATGCCCGAGGTCGCATTCACCTTCCATTACCCCGGACTGTTCAAAAACGGGTCGTTGGTGGTTTTGGCTTACAGCCGTCGGGCGATGGATGGCGATCCGGACGCGATTTTCGAGATGGACGCGCCGGAGTATTTCCCGGTTACGATCTCGACCAACAGCGTCCCCGCAGTCGGACGTTTGCGTCAGGGAAGCAACTGGTTCTTCGCCTTCATTGACCTGAGCGGCAACAGAGAGTGGGATCCGGGCGAGCCGGCCGGCTTGGCCGAGCGCTTCCCGTATGATGTGGGCTGGGACAAGAACGCGATGGCCTTCACCCTCAGCGACGCCCCGATCAACGGGTTTGTCCGTATGAAGTTGCCGGCGGTGACCGGAACGGGCTCGCACGGCGTTGACATCGGCCGTATTACGTGGGGCGGATTGGGTGGAACAAATCCCATATTCACGCGGGTCTTCTTCAAGTATATCAAAGGACCTCGCAACTGGATCCACGAGGGCGACATCCTGGATCCCAACGCAGCGGTGGGCGGCGGTAAATCGGGTCTGGATTGGGATGGGCGGATCTCTGGCATGCCAGTCTATCCAATCGGAACGACAAGCACGTACGAGCTCAGGGTTAACAACGTCAGCACCACCAACTACTTCGCCCTGAACTATCTGGGCACAACGCTGCCGACGCCCGTCGCGGAGTATCCGCGCGGGGCGGTTGTCACGTCGCCACGGCCGGAGTTCCGCTGGACCATGACCACCTATGCATCGGCGTTCGAACTGCAGATCCTGACGACGAACGCCTCCCCTGTGGTGGTGTACAGTTCGGGCACCAACGCCGCGCCGCCGTCGCGCAACGCCGACGGTTTGCGCGTGTGGTCGCCGCCGATTCACTGGGGTGACATCGTGCCGGCGCTGAACGGAGGCAATGGGGTGCTGACGAATGCCGCATTCCAGTGGCGTGTGCGTGCGTTCCAGCCCCGGTTGGTCACGGGCTTCACGGATGGGACGACCTATTCCAGCAGCATTAGCGCGTATTCGAGCAGCGAGACGGTGCGGGTCAACCTGAGCGACACGGTCACGGGGCTGGGGAGCATCAGGGTTGAGATTGCCGCGCCTTATCTGCCGCCCAATGCTCGCATCCGGGTGCAGGCGTTCACAACCGCTTCGCTCAACGACCTGCCGGTCGTGCAGCGGACGTTGAGCAACGTGAACACCTTGCCGCAGATCGTGACGCTGAACGGGCTGCAGAATCAGAAGCCCTACTTTGTCGCGGCCTACATCGATCAAAATACAGACAATGCCCGCGCGATCTGGGAATCATGGGGCTACTACCGCTTGATCGACGTGAACCCGGAGTTCTGGTTCCAGCCGGTAATGATCCAGGCGGGCAAGCTCAATCAGGCGCCGCTCGTTCCGCTGACCATTATGTACACCGATACGGATCAGGACCGGATCGCAGATGCGTATGAATACGCCGTCAGCGGTGGGTTGTCCGGAATTCCGGCCGGTGGGCCCATCACGCCGCTTGTGGTGGGCGAGTCCGGAGACGAGAAGGTCAGCCCGGATTGGTTGGGAGTCTTGGGTCTCGTCACAGGCAGCTCGGTTTACGGAGACTACGACGGTGATGGCTTGAACGACAAGCGGGAGTTCGATCTGGGTCTGTCGGCAACGGCCACCGATGAGTTGCATATCACCGGGCTAGACGCTGACAACCAACTGAACTGGACCTTGATGTCTGATCCCGATGCCGTCGGCACGCTGTCGACGACCACGCTCGCTCAACCCGTGACGTATGTCCTGGAGCGGACCGACTCGTTGGCAACACCGAATTGGATCCCGGTGACGGAGGTGGGATCGAAGGAGAAGGCAGGCGCATTTGATCTGGGGACGGACAGACACAATCGCCCCGCAGGCTTCTACCGGGTGCGTGTGGTAACGCCGTAGCGTATTCCCGAGTGGAATCAAACGAAACAGCCTCGTCACGTGTGACGAGGCTGTTTCGTTTTCCGGGATCACGCCCGGTTTCATCTGACTGCTTGGTACCGGTGGATCCCCGAACCCTGAATCCTCTCGTGCACAAACCGGAGGTTTGTGCACGCGCGCCTCAGGCTTCCCGAACATCCCGCAGCAGCGGCAGGGCATCATCCTTGGCCGACACGCAGGAGACGTCGCCGGGCCAGGCGATGGCGAGATCGGGATCGTTCCAGCGGATTCCCCGTTCGGCTTCGGGAGAGTAGGGGCAGGTGCATTTGTAGAGGAAGAGCGTGTCGTCCTCCAGCGCCACGAAGCCGTGGGCGAAGCCGGGCGGAATCCAGAGCATGGCGTGGTTGACGGCCGAAAGCTCGGTGCCGGCCCATTTTCCGAAGGTCGCCGACCCGGGCCGGAGGTCGACGGCGACATCCCACGCGCGGCCGCGGGCGACGCGAACCAGCTTGCCCTGGGCGTGTGGCGGAAGCTGGTAGTGCAGGCCGCGCAGCACGCCGCGCCGCGAGCAGGATTCGTTGTCCTGCGCAAAGTCAACAGGAAGGCCCGCTTGGAGCAGCGTGGACGCCTGGAAGGTTTCCAGGAAGAACCCGCGGCTGTCGCTGAACACGCGCGGCGTGATCAGGATGACGTCGGGAATCGCCAGGGGTGTGAAGGTCATACGGTTCCGGTGACCGGTGTTCAAAAGATGACGTGACAGGCGGGGAGAGCCTCGCGGATACGGACCTTCTCGGCAGCAGGAACCGGGCAGCGCGAGAGGGAAAGCGTGCGCAGCGCCTTCATCGACTGAAGGTTGGCGGGAAGCGCGGCGATGCGGGTATCGTTGAGGTCCAGGTTACGCAGGCGGGGCAAAGTGGCGATCCAGTCGGGAAAGGCGCTGATCGGGTTGCCGCTGAGCGACAGATCCTCCAGCCGGGTGAGTGTGCTGACGGCTGATGGAACCTCGGACAACAGGGCGTTGCTCACGTAGAGCCGTTCAAGGGCGATGAGGCGTCCAACGCTTTCGGGGAGGCTGGCGAGGCGGGTCTTGTTCAGGCGGAGCCAGCGGAGGCGGACGAGCGCGCCGATGGACTCGGGAAGGGCCTCGAGCGGAGTCCGATCAAGATTGAGGTAGGTGAGGGATTGCAGGTGGGCAAAATCGCCCGTGAGGTTGGTTGCGGTATTGCCGCTGAAATAGAGGTGCTCAAGGCCGGAGAGGGCGAACACGGGGGCTGGGATTTCGGCGAGATGCATTCCCGAGAGGTCGAGCATCCGCAGGCTGCGGGCTCCGGCGATCGGATCAAAGCCTGTCGCAATGCGGGCGTCACGCAGAATCAGTCGTTCCAACTTGGAGAAGGTGGCGATTTCCGGAGGGAACGTGTCGAACGTCTGGCCGTGCAGGTCCAACTCGCCAACCCCGTCGCGCTGCGCGACCGCAGCTTCCAGGGTGGTGCAGATAACCAGACGGCGCGGGGCCTCGCGGTTTTTGAAGCATCCAGCCACGGACAAGGCAGTCAGGATCAGCAGGGCATCAATCAGACGTTTCATCAGGCTCCTTTCACGAGTTTCACGGTACGGGGAACTGGCGGGTCAAATCGGCGATCTCGTCGCGGATGCGCCCCTGCATGGCGGTGTTGCCGATGTTGGAGAGAATGTCGGCGATCCAGTTTCCGATGCGGGTCATCTCGGCGCCGCCCATGCCGCGGGTGGTTGCTGCTGCCGTGCCGATGCGGATGCCCGAGGTGACGAAGGGGCTTTGAGTGTCGAACGGGATGGCGTTTTTGTTGCAGATGATCCCGGCGGCGTCAAGGGCAGCCGAGGCCGCCTTGCCCGTGAGTCCACTCGCCGCGACGTTGACGAGCATCAGGTGGTTGTCGGTGCCGCCCGAGACGAGGCGGAAGCCCCGGCTGGTCAGGGTCGCGGCGAGGGTGCGGGAGTTGGCGACGACTTGGGCGGCATAAGCCTTGAATTCAGGGCGCATCGCCTCAGCGAAGCAGACCGCCTTGGCGGCGGTGATATTTTGCAGGGGCCCCCCCTGGAGTCCCGGGAAGACGGTCTTATCAAGCGCTTGAGCGTAGGCGCCCCTGCACAGAACCATGCCGCTGCGCGGGCCTCGAAGGGTCTTGTGCGTGGTGGTGGTGACGAAGTCGGCGAAAGGTACAGGCGAGGGGTGGACACCGCCCGCGACCAAGCCGGCGATGTGCGCCATGTCCACCATCAGGAGGGCGCCGCAGGCATCAGCGATGGCCCTAAAACGGGCGAAATCGAGGATGCGCGGATAAGCGCTGGCTCCCGCCACAATCAGTTTTGGCCGACAGGCGAGCGCCTGCTGCGCGATGGCGTCATAGTCCAGAATCTCGGTTTCGGGCGAAACGGTGTAGGCGATGATCGTGAAGAGCTTGCCCGAAAAATTGACGGGGCTGCCGTGGGTGAGGTGTCCGCCCTGGTCGAGCGACATCGCGAGGATGGTGTCGCCCGTATTCAGCGCCGTGAAATAGACCGCCATATTGGCTGAGCTGCCACAGTGAGGCTGCACATTGGCGTGGTCCGCTCCGAACAGGGCTTTGGCCCGTTCAATGGCCAGATTTTCCGCGGCATCGACGGGTCCGCAGCCGCCATACCAGCGCTTGCCGGGGTAGCCCTCGGCGTACTTGTTGGTGAGGACGCTGCCCGACGCCTCGCGCACGGCGCGGGTGACGGTATTTTCCGAGGCGATCAGATTGATGGTCGCGTCTTCCTGTCCGATCTGCGCGACAACGGCCGCGTGAATCTCGGGGTCGGCCTGGGCCAGATGAGCGATCTCGGCGAGCCGACCGGCCCGTTCGAGTTTGGCGATTCGGCGGGAATGGCGGGCATCGCCGGAGAACGGGGTGTCGAGCCAGGTGTCCAGAATGGCAGCATTCACGGCGGGGTTGGCTTGCCCGTTGAGGACCAGCACGTTGGCGTTGTTGTGGCTGCGTGCAAGAAAGGCCTGCTGCGGGGTGGCGCACAAGGCGGCGCGGATGCCGCTGAATCGGTTCGCCGTGATCGACATGCCGATGCCGGTGGTGCAGATCAGCACACCCCGGCTGGCCCGCCCCTCAACCATCCGCTCCGCCAGTTGCACGGCCAGATCGGGATAGTCCACGCTGCCTGCGCAGCACGTTCCGAGATCCTCAAACTCCAGATGACGGGCGGCCAGACGCTCAGCCACGCTGGTTTTCACGGAAAGACCGCCATGGTCAGAGGCAATGACAATTTTCATCGGTGGGCTCGCAAAGGGTGTCGTGCGGCGGACTATCCGCCGAGAACGAACGTACACAATACCACGAGCGTGCCTGTGGGGCAAGATCGGGAATTATCAGATGCGATGATCGTTCATTGCATCACGCCCAACGGTTAGGACAGGATGCTTGACAACCTGGTTGCTCACAGCAGGAAGAACATCTCGCCGTAGCCGGGGAGCGGCCAGAGCGATTCGGGGACGATGTTTTCCAATGCGTCTGACGCATCGCGGACAGCCCCGATGGCGGCGATCTGCTTGGCGGAATTGTGGCCCTTGACCACTGCCTCCAGCGTGTCACAGGCGGCGAGCAGGGCGTTTATTTGCGTCTGGACCCGCTTGTTCAGCTTGGTGACGGCAGGCCCCTTGGCGCCGTTTGCGAGCAGAGCGGCATATTCGATAGCTGCGGGGGCGATCATCGTCCGGGCCATCCGCAGGGCGCACTCGGCCTCCATGGCGATGGTCTTGACGTACGTCTCGGCATAGATCTCGTAGCGGGAGTGGAGTTCACGCTTGGAGAGAATCTTGTACGTCTCGAACAGCTCGACAACGTCCGGTTTGAGCAGCTCCTTGAGCGCCTCCGGGGTGTAGGTGAGATTGGGCAGTCCGCGTTTGGCCGCCTCCCGCTTCCAGGCGTCGCTGTAACCGTCACCGTCAAACAGCACCCGCTTGTGCTTCTGGACGATGGCCTTCAACACCTTCTGCAGGGTGGCGTTGAAGTCGCCGCCCTTGGCCTTCGAGGCCTCCAGCTCGGTGCAGATCTCGTCCAGCGCCCAGGCCACGATGGCGTTCAAGGCGACGTTGGTTCCGGCGCAGCTCTGGTTCGAGCCAACCGCGCGAAATTCAAACTTGTTGCCGGTGAAGGCCATGGGCGAGGTGCGGTTGCGATCCGTCGCGTCGCGGGGGAGCTGCGGAATCGTTGAGACGCCCAGCTCGATCACGCCCGCGTGCTTCGACGACTTGGCGCCACCCTTCGCGATCTGCTCGAAAATATCGGTGAGCTGCTCGCCGAGGAAGATCGAGATGATGGCGGGAGGCGCTTCGTTGGCGCCGAGACGGTGGTCATTGCCGGCCGTGGCGACGGTCGCCCGCAACAATCCCGCGAAGGTGTCGACGCCTTTGATGATCGCGGCGATCATGGTGAGGAATTTCGCATTGTCATGCGGCGTGGAGCCGGGGGACAGCCAGTTCTTGCCGTCGGGGCCCGAGACCGCCCAGTTGTTGTGCTTGCCCGAGCCGTTGACGCCCGCGAACGGCTTTTCATGAAGCAGACAGGCCAGCCCGTGCCGCGCGGCGACCTCTTGCAGCACCATCATGGTGATCATGTTGTGATCCACGGCCAAGTTTTGCTCCTCGAAGACCGGCGCAAGCTCGAATTGCGCCGGTGCCACCTCGTTGTGGCGGGTCTTGGCGGGCACGCCCAGACGCCACAGCTCGCTGTCAACCTCAGCCATGAAGCTGATGACCCGCGGCTTGATGTTGCCGAAATAATGGTCTTCCAACTGCTGATGCCGCGCCGGACGGCAGCCGAAAAGGGTGCGTCCGCACTGGATCAGATCGGGGCGCTCCTTGAAGAATTCGAGATCGATCAGGAAGTACTCCTGCTCGGGGCCGAGGGTGGCGTAGGCGTGGGTCGTGCATTCGATGCCGAAGAGCTTGGCCATCCGATCGAGCTGCTCGCACAGCGCGCGCTGCGAACGGAGCAGGGGCGTCTTCTTGTCGAGCGCATCGCCATAGTAGCCGCAGAAGATAGTGGGTATGCAGAGCACCGAACCGCCTTCAAAATCTTTGATGAACGCCGGCGAGGTGGGATCCCAAGCTGTGTAGCCGCGCGCTTCGAAGGTGGCGCGCAGCCCGCCCGACGGGAAACTCGATGCGTCCGGCTCCCCTTGGATCAGCTCCTTGCCCGAGAACTGCGCCAATATCCCGCCCTCGCGGTCGGGCATGAAGAACGAGTCATGCTTCTCGGCGGTGATCCCCGTCAACGGCTGGAACCAGTGCGTGAAGTGCGTCGCGCCTTTCTCGAGCGCCCACGTCTTCATGGCGTCGGCCACCTCATCGGCAATCACCGCATTCAGGGCCGATCCGTTCACGATTGTCGAGGCCAGGGATTTGTACGCCCGCTCCGAAAGATAGTTGCGCATGGTCTTCAAGCTGAAGACGTTTTCGCCGAATTGATCCGCCTTGGCCTTCATTGCACTGTTCTTGGTTGTCATGGTTGTGTTCCTAGGGTTAATCGTCGTGCCCCCACACGGGTCATCGCGCGGTCGTAAGGACTTTAGCACACGCTGTGCCAAAACAGGAAGAAAGAACACGTGCAGCCGGGAGGCGGGCGTGCGCGTCGCGCAAAAAACCAGCATTCAAATGGATCACGCTTGGAATTGACCGCAAGATAGAGAAATTAACGACTTGATATCGAATGACAATACTGTCATAGCTGCAACAGTGTCCATACAAAATTGTCTATCGGCTACTTCATGATGCCAATTCTCGGCACGGCTGCGATCAGCATTCGGGTCTGCTCGTGCTGTGGATTGCCGATCACGGCGGCGGCCGATCCCTCTTCGATGATCAGACCGTCGGACATGACGCACACGCGGTCGCACACATTGCGGACCACCGCGAGGTCGTGGGCGATCAGCACCAGAGCCAGGCCGAGGCGTCGCTGTACATCGCGCAGCAGGTTGATGATTCGGGCCTGAACCGACACATCGAGGGCGGAGACCGGCTCGTCGGCCAGCAGCACCTGCGGTTCCACGGCGAGTGCGCGCGCCAGACTGACCCGTTGGCACTGTCCACCGCTCAGCTCGCGGGGATATTGGGCGAGCGCGGCGTCGGAGAGCCCGGTCTGTTCCAGCAGCTCACGGCACCGGGCTTCAATCCCGGCGCGGCCGGTCACCATCCTGTGTACGGTCAACGCTTCCGTCAGGATCGCGCGTACCGTCATCCTCGGATTCAGCGAGCCGGGGGCGTCCTGGAACACCATCTGTACCCGTCGCCGGAACGTCCGCCGTTTGGCCGCAGTCATGGCGTGGCAGGGACAGCCGTCAAAGATGATCTCCCCCGCCGAGGGCCGCACCAGTCCGACCACCGCCCGCACGGTCGTGGATTTGCCGCACCCGCTCGATCCGACAATGCCCAGCGTCTCGCCTGCGGCCACGCGCCAAGAGACCCCACGAACCGCTTCGACGGCGCCGTAACAGACTTTCAGATCAGACACCGCCAGCATGATGGTCATCTCCCCATCTCGGTCCCATAGGGGATCGGGATGTCATAGTCTTCATTCAGGCGCTCCATGGCCCTCCGGTAAAGCGGCTTGGGATCGCGGGCATAAAGGCCGACGATGTGATACATCCGCTGCCACGCCCAGCGCGCGCGCAACACGGCATCGCCGGCCTGCGCGTCACGCGTCACATCGAGCCGGATGACCGCGTCGTAATCGCGCCCGCCCGCCCGCCCGCGCAATTGCAACGTCAGTTTCGGCACATCGCCGCCGCACGTGCCGTACAGTTCCAGAGGCCGGTCGGCGTAGAGGTTGGTCGTCTGCTTGGGATAAACTTCACTGCCAGAGGCCGAGTCAAACGCAAAGCGGATGTCGTGCATCACCGGTTGCCTCACGCTCGCCACAAAGTTGGTGATCTCCTTGTGGAGCGTCCAGCGGCTGGCGCGGTTGAGCCGCGTCTCGCCGCGGTTGCAGTAGGTGAGCAGGTCGAGCAGGTAGGTGTTGGCCCGCGCATGGGTGCCGAAGCCGAAGAGCGAGCGCGCGCCGTCGTTGAGCTTGGTGAAGGTGCCGATGATCTCCGTGCTCGCCAGCGTGCCGGCCGTCGGCCGTCCGTCCGTCACCAGCACCACCACCATCGGGCGCTCCGGATCACGCGGAAGATCGAGCACCCGACGCAGGGACCCGAAGAGGTCGGTTTCGCCCGTTGATCGCAAGGCGCCGATGAACGTGCGCGCGGTCTCCCGGTTCGTCTCATTCGCGGGCGCCCACTCGGGGAAGCACAGCGTGCTCTGGTCGCTGAACGCGAGCACGTTGAAGCGATCAGCGGGTCCGAGCTGGGTGAGCGCATCGGCCAGCGCCAGACGGCTGAAGTAGAGACGCTCTTCGGCCAGGCTGGCCGAGCTATCCTGGACCAGGAGCAGGTCTTTGGGGAGCACCGGCATCGGCGTGTCGGCACGCGGCTGGATGGCGACGCGGAAGTAGATGCGGCCACCCTCTTGCGGGTTGCGATAGGTGTGAAATTCAATGGCGAATCGGTCATCCAGCGCGACAAAGTGCCGCGCTTTTCCGGGCGGTTCGGCGAGCCGTTCGCTCAGG
Organism: Lentisphaerota bacterium; assembly: GCA_016873675.1. Lineage (NCBI taxonomy): Bacteria > Pseudomonadati > Lentisphaerota > Lentisphaerota bacterium. The sequence continues at coordinate 9,918 of VGWG01000001.1, forward strand.
AGGGCAGCAGCGTCCTCCTCCGTCTCGTTCGCGAGGCGTTTCGGACGCGAGGGGTGTGGCGCATCCGACCCGGGTGGTGGACGGCCGGCCTCGATCCCGCCGAAGCCGAAGGGGACAGTGGTGGGGCGGAGACCCGTGCCGCCTTCAAATCGGCGGTGTGCAGCATCCACGGCAGGCGCAAAGTCCGGTGCTTCAGGACGCCGTTCGATGAGCGACACCTCGCGCCGTTTCATGGCCGCGAGCCGGTCGTCGATCCGTTTTTGCAAGACGGCGATGACCTCCTGCCGGGGAATCATCGGTTCCCGTGTCGCAATCGCGTCGCGGTAGACGGACGCCGGCACCGTGTCGGCCGCCTGTCCCCTGTCTGCGGGCCTCAACGGCGAGACCAGTTCCGGCTGCGGCGGTTTCTCCAGCGGGGTGTCCGGCGCGTGAATCGACGGATCTGGCCGTTCGACAGAGGAGGATCGGAACGGGTCGTGTGGCAGGCGCTCGACATGCAAGGGCGGCGACAGCGGAGGAGGCGCCTCTCGTTTGGCCCGCACCCGTTCCACCAGATCCGAGGCGTCCAGGCGCATATCCGCGATGAAGGAAAGGAACAGGAGGTGGAGGAAAGCGGAGAGGAGCAGGGTGGCCAGCGCGAGAACCCAGTGGCTGTCGCGGCAGGGACGCCGATGGACGAAGCCCTGGGGACTATTCATGGATGGTCCTTTCCTTTCTCCGGGTTCGCGGACCGTCGCGCCTTCCAGACGTTGGCTTGCGCACTTTCGGGATAGCGTTCGAGCAATTCACGGCCGGTCGCCTCGCTCTCGGCGGGGTGGCCGAGGGCGGCGTGCAGGCTAGCGGCCTTATCCAGCGCCGCAGGAACCAGGACGGGATCATCATAGAGCAGGGCGATACTCAGGTAATAACGGAGCGCCAGCTCTTTTTGATCGCGGGCTTCGGCGCAGCGTCCGAGACCGGCATACGCATGGGCCCGCAGCCCCTGCCATTCCGGGGCGGACGTCTTGGCCACCGCCTCGCGCAAGCGCGTGTCGGCCTCATCCAACCGCCCGGCATCGACGAGCAGCTCGCCGAGGCGCAGCAGGGTTTCGGGCAGATGAGGGGTGTCGGCGGTTACCGCCGCCGCGCGCGTGTAGGCATCGATGGCGTCTGGCGCGCGTTTCTGGGCCCGCAACGCCCGGCCCAGCAGCGCCCATCCCGTCTGCGTCCAAGGAAGGCCGTGGTTTCCCCCCGCCAGTGTCCGCGCGGCGAGCTCCGCCTCGGCGAACGCGCCGCGTGAATAATGGAACTCGGCCAGCCAAGCGAGGTGGTCGGGCGGCAGCGCGTCGCGTGTCGATGCGTCCAGGAGGGGCTGAAAGACGGTCGCGGCCTCCTCGGCGCCTTGGCGCTGCAGCAGCAGCGCGCCGAGCGCCAGCCGCGCATCTCGCAGTCGCTCGTCCGGCAGACCGGTCTTGATCGCCGCCCGGAAGTCGGCGATGGCGCCGTCAGCGCCGTCGGACTGCCGCTGTCGCAACACGCCGCGCCAGTAAAGCGCCTCGCCGGCACGCTGGGACGCCGCATGCCGGGTGATCAGACGGTCAAGCGCGGGGAGGGCATCGGCATCGCGTTTCAACCGCAGCAGCTCCATCGCGATTTGAAAGCACACCTCATCGGGGCTGTCATAGGACGGATAGTTGACCAGAAGTTTCCGCCAGCGAGCCAGTGCGTCCTCGGACTCGCCAGCGCGCGAGAGACAGACCCCGGCTGCGTAGAGGGTTTGAGCCGCCTGCGGGTGTGCCGGATAGCGGGTGACGGCCTGCGTGAAGGCTGTGGCCGCCTGACGCCACGCCTGATGATCGTGGTGTAGCCAGCCCATGCGGATCCAGGCATCGCCCGCCAACGCGTGCTTCGGATGAGATTCGGTCACTTTCGTGTAGAACGCCACAGACAGATCGTTTTTTCTCAGCGCGGCGGCAGACTCCGCCTGGAGCCACAAGACATCTGCCGCCCACTCGGTGCCGGGATCAAACCCAGTGGCTGCGGCCAGCACATCAGCGTGGCGGCCGGCGCGGGCGAGCGTCAGGAGCGTTTCGTAACGGACCCGCTGCAGGCGTGGGCTTTTGGGATAATCGCGGACGAACGCCTGGTAGGCTTCAATTGCGTCATCGAGGCGCCCCAGTTGTCGCGCGCCATTCGCGCGGATGTACTGGAACGACTCACGTTCGTCGGGGAGGCCGCCGTCGGCCGGGATCCACGCCAGAGCAGCCTCAAACTGAGCGGCGTCATGACATGCCCAGGCGGCAGTTTGGGCAGCGTCCCGCGTCCGCAGGTCCTCGGGGTGATTCTCGCGGAGTTCGGCAAAGGCGGCGGCGGCTTTGGGCGGATTTGCGGACGCCAGCGACTGGCCGAGCTGAAACAGCGCCTCCGCTGCGACACGCGGCGTCTGCGCGCGAGCGGCGGCTTCGCGGTAGAGTTCGATCGCGCGCGCCAGGTCCGCTGGCTTCGCCGACTGCGCCAAGGCATACGCCTGGCGGATGGCCGCCGGCGCGGCGAATTCGCTGTCGGGAAAGCGGGTTCGGATCTGGTCGTAGCGGGCCAGCGCGCCCGCTGCGTCACCGCCGCGTTCCAGAATGTCGGCGAGGGTCTGGAGGACCACCGGCGCGAGGTCTGCGGGCACCGCCGCATCCTCAACAAACGGGGTGAGCAGCGCCGCTGCGTCCGTGAACCGCGTCTCCCCGGCTGCCAGCAAGGCCCGCTGGATTTGGGCCGGCGCTCGAAAAGCGGTCTTCGGAAATTCTTTCACCAGCCGGGCGTAGGCGTGTTCAGCGTCGGCGTTTCGGTTGAGCCGACGGCAGCTCTCGCCCAAGCGGAAGAGCACGACATCGCGCTCCTCCAGGGCGGGGATGGCCGCGAGCGCGGCATACTCCTGCATGGCCTGTTCGTGCATGCCACGCGTAAAAAGGGCATCGGCCAGCAATCGGCGATCGGTCGCGCCGATCACCTCGTCGGCCGCGTCCGCGAGACCGCAGGCGCAGAGTGCGGCTGCGCACAGGGCGAGGCGCATGATGCGGCGATGGCGGCGGGGCATAGTTTCACGGCTTCGCATCGGCCTCTCCGGTCGCGAACGAGATATTCCAGATGTCCGTCTGCCGGCAGGCGTCGACCACGGTCATCACATGCTGATAGTCGGTCTCGCGGTCGGCCCGGATGACGATCGGCTGGCCCGGAAACAGCCGCGCCAGCCGCGCCAGCCGGTTGATCAGATCATCGGGCGTCAGCACGTTGCTGTTGACCGTGATGGCGCCGGCACGGTTCACGTTCACGATCACCTCGCCGGGGAGCCGGTCGGGAAGCTTACCGCTCGTGCTGGTTGGAAGCACGATGTCAACCTCGTATTCCCATTGCGAGAAGACCGCAGTCGTGACAAAGAAGCATAGGAGCAGGAACACCACGTCGATCATGGGCGTAATCTGAAACTGCGGCAGTTCAGCCGCCACGCGTTTGCGAAAGTTCATCGCTCAAACCTGCTTGCCACAGCGGTCACCAGAGCTGTTGATGCCGCCTCGAGGGCGGCGATCTGACGGGATGCGCGCCGGCGAAAATAGGCGTAGGCCACCATGGCGGGAATGGCCACGAGGAGGCCGAAAATCGTGGTCACGATGGCCTGTGAAATGCCCGCGGCGAGGACCACCGGTTTGGCGCTGGCCACATCGGTGGCAACCGATCCGAAGGCCTTGAGCATGCCCATCACCGTGCCGAGCAGCCCGAGCATCGGCGCGATAACCGACAGATCAAGCAGCAATTGAGTCTCGCCCTGGATGGCCTCGGCTTGTCGGACGCCTTCCGCTTCCACGTCGGCGCGCAGGAGCGCCGGTTCCGAAGCGGTCGTGTTGCGCAGGTGGTCAAAGGCCGCCAGCGCGATGCGCGCCAGCGGGCTGGAACGGACCTCACAGGCGCGGCGCGCCGTCGCCAGGTCGCCGGACTTGACGTGCATGAGCAGTTCGCTCAAGAGGCTTGGCGGCGCCATCTGGCTGGTTCGCAGCGTCCCGAACAGATACAGGATCAGGGCGAGTCCGATCACCGAGCCGCCCGCCAGCACCCACATAATCCAGCCACCGCACCGCCAGGCATCGCGGATCGACATGCCGCTCTGCGGCACTGGCATCAACACGGGGCCCAGCCCCCCAACGCTGCCGGCGGCATCGGCGAACGCGCCGCTGGCTGGCCCTTCGGCCGTCTGGGCGCGCGCGCACGGGCGTGCGGTCAGCATCAGCAGGGTGGCGCAGACGCCTAACAGGATCGTTCGTGTCATCGAAAAACCTCCAAGTCGCAAAAAAGCAGAAATCAGGCCAAACCGGGATAGCCGACGCCGAGCACACGTGCGAGGGCTGCGTGTGACGCCTTCCGGCGCTTGATCGCGGCAGCGCGGGTTGCACGGACGCGACCGGCCAGCCACGCGAAATCCAGGCCGGCGGTTCCGCCGAGATGTGTTTTGGCGGCCACGGCCGCATCGGCGTCGGCGGTCCGCAGCTCATCGAGGTGAGCGCGGACGTGGTGGTAGGCGTCGCGGAAGGGCATTCCGTTCGCCACGAGTTCGAGCGCCCGGTCGGTGGCAAACACGCCCGGCGAGAACGCCTCACGCAGCCGCTGTTCCCGCACGGTGAGCGAACGGGCCATGACCGAGAGGATGCGCACCGTTGCGCGGGTTGTCGCCATGCCGTCGAGATAGAGCTCCTTGGTCTCCTGGAGATCGCGGTTATAGCCGCCAGGGAGCGCCTTGATCACGGCGCAGGCGGCCGTGCTGTGACCGAGGAGGCGCGCCGCTTTGGCTCGGATCAGTTCGAGCACGTCGGGATTGTACTTTTGCGGCATGATGCTGCTGCCGGTACACAGTTCGGCTGGCAGGATGAAGTAGCCGAATTCGGGCATGGAAAAGAGGATCAGGTCTTCAGCCAGCCGCGACAGGGTCAGCATGACCTGCGTGAGCGCGCCCAGCGTGATCGCCTCGCACTTGCCCCGCGCATTGCTGGCGTAGAAGACGTTGTGGTGCGCAGCGGAGAATCCGAGGAGCCTCGCCGTCAGCGCGCGGTCAAGCGGCAGCGGCACGCCATAGCCCGCCGCAGAGCCGAGCGGACATCGGTCGTTGTAGGTATAGGCGGCCTCGACCGTGACCAGATCGTCCAGCAGCGCCTCGGCATAGGCCGACGCCCACAGCCCGACCGTGCTGGGCATGGCCGGTTGCAGGTGGGTGCGTCCCACCATCGGCAGCCGCTCGTGTTTGCGCGCGAACCGTAACAGGCCGTCGGCCAGTTCGGCCGTTTCCACGATCAGCCCCAGAAGCTGCTCACGGCCGTGCAGCCGGATGTCCACGGCCACCTGATCGTTGCGGCTGCGCCCCGTATGCACGCGCCGCCCCAGATCGCCGAGGGTTTCGGTGAGGCGGCGCTCGACCGCCAGGTGGACGTCCTGATCGGCTTCGGTGATGGCAAACCGTCCCTCGCGGGCCGTGCGCATCACGCGAACCAATTCGCCCACCACGGCCTCCCGGTCTTGGCGGGAGATGATGGCGGGCGTGACCGGCATCGCCTCGAGTGTCCGCACATGCGCGGCCGTTCCGATGCAGTCCCACTCGACCAGATCGAGGTCGAGCACCGGATCTTTGCCGACCGTGAAACGGAGCACATCGGGGTGGACGGCGCCGACAATCGTTTTTCGGGTTCGTTCTGCGGCCGCATCTGGGGGCCTGCTCGTGGCTTTGCTCATACGCTCAATCCTCGGTACGGAACCCTCATGTCAGAAGCTCCGGTGCGGTGCGATGGAGGAGGGCGCGACACATCCGCAAAGCATCCGCAGCGGTTGAGGCGTGTGCGGCGATACCGCGGGCGAGCTTGGTTGCCTCGGCATAGCGGGTTTTTCGGATCGCGTGCTTGACCTCGGGTATGGCGGTCGGTGTCATGCTGAGCGTGTTCACGCCCATGCCCATCAATAAAAGGGCCAGGGCCGGGTCTGCGGCCATCTCGCCGCAGACGCTGACCGGCCGTTTGTAGCGCAAGCCGGCCTTGACCGTATGGCGGATCAGGGTCAGCACGGACGGATGCGTCGGCTGGTAGAGCGAGGCGACGGTCTCATTCACCCGGTCGACCGCCAGCGTGTACTGGATCAGGTCGTTCGTGCCCAGACAGAGGAAGTCGGCATGACGGGCCAGAATATGGGCCGTCAGCGCGGCCGATGGAATTTCGACCATGGCCCCTGCGGGGATAGACTCCTTGAACGCGACTTCTTCGGCGTGAAGCTCTTTTTTGCACTGTTCCAGGAGGGCGTTGGCTGCGAGGAGTTCTTCCACGTCACAGATCATGGGATACATAATTTGTACATCGCCCCAGGCGCTCGCGCGCAGAATCGCGCGCAGTTGCCTGCGGAACACCTCCGGCTCCTTGAGCAGATAACGGATCGAGCGCAGCCCCAGAAACGGATTGGCCTCGGGCTGGGTGGACGTCGCACCGCAAACCTTATCGCCACCGAGATCGAGCACACGGATGACCACCGGGCGGTCGGTCATGGCGCGCGCGATGGCTCGGTAAGCCTCGGTTTGTTCATCTTCGTCCGGTTCCCGCCCCAGTTGCATCCACAGACACTCGGTGCGGTACAGGCCGATGCCTTCGCTTCCCGGCATCGCCAATTGCGATAGATCGGAGGTATGGTCGGCATTTGCCAGAATGGTCACCCCATGGCCGTCGGGCGTTTCCGCCCGCACATTGCGCGACCGCTGCCAATCGATGGAGGCCTTGCGGTGTATCGCGCATACCTGTCTGAAATTCGTCAACTCGGCGGGCGTCGGGCGCACGATGACCGTACCCTTGTACCCGTCCAGCAAGACTTCGTCGCCGGAGCGGACCTCGGAGGAGACGTGCTTGAGGCCGACGACCGCCGGGATGCCGAGGGCGCGCGCGATGATCGCGGTGTGCGAGGTGGCGCTCCCGTGGTCGATGACCAGCCCCAGAACGCCGTCGCGCGGTAGCCCGACCGTCTGGGACGGGGTGAGGTCGTCTGCGATGATGATGTGGGGTCGGTCGAACGCGGCGGGGATTGTTTCCGAGACCCCCATCAGGTTGCGCAGGATGCGGCGGCCGATGTCCAGGATATCGGCGCTCCGTTCGCGCAGGTAGGCGTCGTGCATGGCGGCGAACTTGGCGCTGAACTCCTCGGCGACCCAATGAACAGCCACTTCGGCGCACGCGGTGCGTTCTCGGATCAGTTTCTCCACGCAGGATTTGAGAAATCCGTCATCAACCACCATCAGATGGGCGTCAAACACAGCGGCTTCGCTCGGGCCGATGCGCCGGGATACCTCTTCAACCAGAGTGAGAATCTGCTGCCGGGTGACTGCGATGGCCAGATGAAAGCGGGAGATTTCAGCATCGATCTTATCCGGCGAGATAGTGCGATCAGGGATTTCGTCCAAGCGCGCATGAACCACCCACGCGGGGCCGCTGGCGCGGCCGGAAACAGCCGGGATGCCCTCAAAGCAGGCGCCGTCTCGCGGCGGCGGGTTGGCGGGGCTACTGTTCATCGGGTATGTCAAATTTGCGTGCCACTAACGCCGACAGCTCGTCGAGCACATCCACGGCCTGAGGGCCGGTTGCCGACACGCGCAGCACCGTGCCGCAGGTCGCTTCCAGCGTCATGAGCGCCATGATGCTCCGGCCCGAGACCACGTCGCCGTCCTTCTCCACCTGGACGTCGGCGTTGTAGCGAGCCGCCATCTTGGCAAACAACCCGGCTGGCCGGACATGCATCCCGTATTTATTCAGCAAAACCAGCTCGCGCGTTTCGCTTTTTCCACCATTTGCTTTTGACACGCCTATACTCCACTCCCTGTGTGATGCCGCTTGATTTGCTCGTCGAGGTCGCGATGTGCCACCTGCCCCGACAATTTCAACTTATACTCCATTGCGGCGGTTTCCGCAATATTAACTAGATCTCGCCCCGGAGCCACCGGGATGATCAACTGAGGAATCTTTGCGCCGAGCAGCTCGCGGGTGCGCTTCTGGTCCCCGCTGCGGTCGAGATCGTGCTCCCCCTCTCTTTGCGGCAGGAGCGTAATCACCAGATCGAGAGCCTTCTCACCCCGGACCGCAGCAACCCCGAAAAGGGCGGGAACATAAATGATGCCGATGCCTCGGATTTCCATGTAGTGGCGGGTCACAGCCACCGCCGCCCCGTGGATGACGCCGTCGGCGTCCCGGCGCAGCTCGGTGAGATCGTCGGCCACGAGGGCGTGGCCGCGTTTGATCAGCCCCAGCGCCGTCTCGCTCTTCCCGATGCCCGCAGGTCCCTCAATCAGGACGCCCAATCCGGCGACCTCGATCATTGTGCCGTGAACTTTGCGGCGCGGCGCGCTCAGATGTTCGAGCAGTAGGGTCGCCTGAGAGGTAAACCGAAGCGTGGTCATCGCGGTGAGGAAGACCGGCACATTCAGGCTGTCCGCCAGTTTCGAGGTCTCGGGGAAGGCGGGCAGCCCGCCGGAAAAAATCACGCAGGGAATGCCAGCTTGGAACAAGCGTTGCAGCGCCGCAATCCGCCGGGGTTCGGGCATGGCCGCAAGATAGGCGTGTTCGGCGGAGCCGATCAACTGGATGCGCCGGAACGCGAAGAAGTCGTAAAATCCGGAGAGCGCAAGCCCGCAGCGGTACAGCACGGGCTCCTCGATCACATGCGCCAAGCCGCCGCCGCCGACGTCCAGGCGCAAGCCAAGCCGTTCGCGGCCGCGTTCATAAAACGCGCCCACGGTCACGACGTTGGCTCCGCCATGCGTCCGGGCCGGGGGCGTCGGGGCTGTGGCTGACGCGGCGCACGCGGGAACGTCCCGGCGCGGCGTCTGCCGCAGGCCGGGGCGTCTGGCGGGTGCCGGATTCAGGGGCTCAGTCTTAGCCGTTTTTCGGCTCACGGATGGTGCTCCGTTCGTGATGGGAGTCGGCGACCTTGTCGTAATGCTTGCGCAACTGACGCCACACTTTGGTGTAGGCGTTGTCGGCGGCGGTCAGAAGGTTTTCATCAGACGCCTTGCCGCTCATCTGCGAGACGTGCTTGTGCTGCACGATGTATTCGACTTCATACGCCTTGTGTTGCTGGTCGAGGATCACATGGACAAACTCGATCTTGGGAAACTCCTCGATCAAGGCGTCGGCCTTGGCCTTGGCCTGTTCCTGAAGCCCGGCATTCACGGACACGTGTCGCACCGTCATTTCAATCGGCATATAGCCTCCTCGTTGTTGGGCGGCTCGCGCCGCCTGTTGTTACATTCTGAACCCGCGGCCGAGATAAAGCTCCCGGGCCGTATCGTCGTTGATCAGAAAATCGCTGGTTCCTTCGCGCAACACCCGCCCGTCGAAGACCAGATAGGCCCGGTCGACGATCGAAAGGGTTTCGCGCACGTTGTGATCGGTAATCATAATGCCCAACCCCTGATTGCGCAACCCCAGAATGATCTGCTGAATGTCGTGGACGGCCAGGGGGTCGACGCCGCTGAAGGGCTCGTCGAGCATGAGCACGGCCGGCCGACGCACGAGCGAGCGGGCGATTTCGAGTTTGCGTCGCTCGCCGCCGCTCAAGGTATAGGCGCGCTGCTTGGCCACCTTTGTCAATTTCAGTCCATCGAGCAGCTCTTCACAGCGGGCAGCCCGCTGCGTGCGGGTCAGGGGTAGGGACTCCAGAATCGCCAAGAGGTTTTCCTCAACCGTGAGTTTGCGGAAGACCGACGCCTCCTGCGCCAGATAACCGAGTCCTTCGCGCGCCCGGCGGTACACCGGCAGGCGGGTCACATTGAGTCCCTTGAACAGGATCTTTCCACAGTCGGGACGAACCAGCCCGACGATCATGTAGAAGGTCGTGGTTTTGCCCGCGCCGTTGGGACCGAGTAGGCCCACGATCTCGCCACAGCGGACAGACAGCGAGACGCCGTTCACGACCGTTCGGCTCCGGTAGCTCTTGCCCAGATCCAACGCCTCAATATCGGGCCGCGTCGTCGCCGCACAGGCGGGATCTTCGATGCGTGTTTCCATAGGTATTGTCGCGCTCCCGCTTACGGTTGCTCCGGTTTGACCGGCTTCGAATCCGCCTGATTCTTGGCCGCTGCCGGATTAAAGACGACCGTCCCAGGCGTAACCTCCATCCGCTCGTCGTTGAGCCAGATATCGATGCGGTCGCCGCTGACGGAATCACTGCCACGCAGCAGGCGCGCGTGTCCGGTCAGAACAAGCTGTTCGGCCGCCCGGGTATAAACAGCCTTGTCGCACGAGGCGCTGCGTAACCCGTTCGTCACCGAGACGCGCCCGATCGCCATGATCTGCTGGATGTCGTTGGTGCCTTCGAGAAAAACCAGAACCCGGTCGGCGAGCATCAGGAACTCGGGGTTATCGATCCGGACGTTTTCATCAAAGATAGCGACCATTTCCCGGTAGTCGAATTCGATCCGCGTCGACGTGATCACGGTTGGCTGGTCTTTCGATCCCCCGAGATCGACACGCTTCAACACGTCCGTCGGTCTCGCTGCGCGAGCGACCTGCGGTGCCGGGGCAGGTGCCGGTGCCGGGGCAGGGGCTTCGCCCGCTGTCGGTGCCTGAACAGCCGGAGCGGCGTGCGCCTGCAGGTCCGGCTCGTCGGCTGCGGACACCGTTCCGTCTTCTCCGCGGGATAGCGTCCCACACAGGGTCCACGCCAGCGCAGCGCCGAGCACGCATCCCATTCTGGTTATCATCACGCTCACAGCTTGTCTCTCCTTTGTTGATTCAAATCCTTCACCACCACGCGCGCATCGGCGATCACGACGACACGCTGTTGCGGCATCGACCAGTAGAGGTCGCGCCCCGCAATCTCGACATCCGGCCGGCGAAAGCTCACGGTGCCCCGGCAATAGCCCCGCCGCGACTCCAGGTTGAACAGCGCATGCTCGGCCACGATCACACCGTCGTCTTCTCCCGCCTCGTTGAACAGCTCGATTCTCACCCGCAGGGCCCGGACAAAGCCATCGTCTGTGCGGGTCGCCTGGGCGGCCCGGAGGAGGGCGCGCACCCGGCCGCTCTCGTAATGTTCGAGCGGCAGCGTCAGCTGGTCCACCGGCGCGCCGCTCACCCCGGCGTTCGCGTCGTAGGCCGCACACAGGTCGGCCCACGCGGACGGTGCCGGTTGGGGCGCGGCGGACGGTTCCTCCGCGCGAACGCCGGCGGCAATGCCGACCAGCATGGCCGCCGCACAGCGCCGCATCAGGTGGCTAGCGCACGAGTGCATGAATGTCCTTGAGTGTCTTCCAGATTCCCGCCAGCGCGGCAAAGGCGATCGCGTTGGCCTTGTCCGAGAGCGCCTCCGAGGGATTGACGTGTGTTTCCATGAACACGCCGTCGACCCCCGTGGCCACCGCCGCGCGCGCCAGAGCGGGGGCCCACTTGCCATCGCCGCCGCTGCTGGTCCCAGCAGCGCCCGGACGCTGCACACTGTGTGTCGCGTCAAAGACCACGGGGTACCCCTGTTCGCGCATGATCAACAAGCTGCGCATGTCGGCGACCAGATTGCGATAGCCGAAGCTCGACCCCCGCTCGGTGAGGATAATCTTGCGGTTGCCGGTGCTCTCGACCTTGGCCACGACATTCACCATGTCCTCGGGGGCGAGGAACTGCGCCTTCTTGATATTCACCGTCTTGCCCGTTTCGCCGGCGGCAAGCAGCAGGTCGGTCTGCCGGCACAAAAAGGCCGGAATTTGGAGAATATCGACCACCTCCGCCGCCAATGCGGCCTGTTGCGGTTCGTGAATGTCGGTCAGCACGGGCACCTTGAACGTGTCGCGCACCTCCTGCAGGATGGCCAGACCCTCAAAGATCCCCGGGCCGCGATAGGCATCACCCGAGGTGCGGTTAGCCTTGTCAAACGAGGCCTTGAACACCAGCGGCATGTCCAGCCGGGCCGCGAGCCGGACCAGCCGGGCCGCCAAGTCCAAGCAACCCTTGCGCGACTCGATCACGCAAGGCCCCGCAATGATCGCCAATTGTCCGTCGCCGAAACAGACCGGCCCGGCTTTAACCGTCTTGACTTTTGCCATGATTTCGTACTCCCAAATGGTGGTTACGGACCCGTGACTCGATACTCCATCATTGACAGGAGGCGCATGCGATCACCGATCACACGCACCGCGCACGCCCCCCCGTTTTCGCATTTCCGCCTCGACGATCGCCACGTCTTCCGGGATGTCCACCCCGCAGCCGCTGTGTGCCGTCCGAAGCACCGCAATCCGCCCGCCGATGTACAGCGCCCGCAGCTGTTCAAGCGATTCGGCGCGTTCCAGGGCGCAGGGCGGTTCCTGAACGAGCCGTTTGAGAAACGCCCCCCGGTAGGCGTAAATGCCCACATGGCGCAGGTAAAGGCCCGACTGTAGGTCGGGGTCGCCGTCGCGGCGGCACGGGATCGGCAGGCGGGAGAAATAGAGGGCGCCGCCGTCGGCGTCGCACACCACTTTCACCACTGTCCGGGCCTCCAACTCCCGGAGGGTGCTGATCGGGCAGGCTGCGGTCGCCATCTGATAGGCCTCGTCCGTCCGCAGACGCGCCGCCAGCCCCTTGATCAGGCCGGGGTCTATCAGCGGCTCGTCCCCCTGGATGTTCACGATGATGTCGTCGTCGGCCGGCTGAGCGGCCGCCGCCACCCGGTCGGTCCCGGAGGGCAGGTCCGGATGGGTCATCACCACCGATACGCCCGTGTCGCGGACGGCGGCGGCGATGCGCGCATCGTCCGTCGCCACGATCACCTCGTCAAATCCCGGGGCACGGCGGACAGCTTCAGCCACCCAGACCACCAGCGGCCGACCGCAGATCGGATGGAGGCTTTTTCCTGGGAAACGCGTTGACCCCCAACGGGCCGGAATCACGCCAACTGTCCGCATTGACTACCCTTTCTGTCTCAGAGGCTCATACAACCCTTCTCGCGAGGTACGTGACAAGTGTCCGGTTTTCGGGCGGTTGTGTCAACAGTCAAATTCCAGTTGGACGACAATCCGCTGGATTGAAAACGATTCCGCTTGCCTTTGATCGGTAAAACGGCTATTGTGCATCTTTTCTGCGACGCGTCTCAGGAGGTGGTTTGCCTCCCCGTTGTGGATCCGCCCAGCCGGGCCAGTCGCCCGGTGGCCTTTTTGGCCTGACAAGGCGGACCCTTCGTCCGGGTCATGCGCCGTTGAAAAAAGCAACCGCAAAGCGCCAACGGCGTAAGGACCAACGACACATGATCCAAATTGACAAAGCCGCTATTCGCAAACCCGTCGCCCGGCATGAGCGCGACACGGGTTCCAGCGAAGTTCAGATCGCCGTGCTCACGAAGAAGATCGAAGTGCTGTCGGAGCATTTGAAAGGCCATAAGAAGGATTTCAGCTCGCGTTACGGGCTGATCCGCATGGTCAACACGCGCCGCAGCTTGCTGGACTATCTCAAGCGCACGGATGAACCGCGCTATCAGTCCCTGATCAAGGAACTGAATATCCGCCGCTAATGGCGCTCGATTCCTGGTCCTCAAATTAAGGCAGAATTATTATGAATGACACCCGTTCGGTCTCCGCCGCAGTTGGCGGGAAAGACCTGATTTTTGAAACTGGTCTTCTGGCCTGTCAGGCCGCCGGCGCCGTGAGCGTCCGTCTGGGCGACACCGTCGTTTTTTGCGCGGTGACCAACACCGACAAGCCCCGCGAAGGGATCGACTATTTCCCCTTGCAAGTGGAGTACCGCGAGCGCTATTCTGCGGCCGGCCGTTTTCCGGGTGGTTATTTCAAGCGTGAACAGCGTCCGAGTGAGAAGGAAATCCTCTGCGCGCGGATCATTGACCGCCCCATCCGCCCCCTGTTCCCCGATGGCTATCGCAACGACGTGCAGGTCAACAGCATGGTCATCTCGGCCGACGGCGAAAATGAGGCCGACATTGTCGCGGTCAACGCCGCCAGCGCGGCCATCCACATCTCAGAAATCCCGTTTATGGGTCCGATCGGCGCGGTTCGCGTCGGCCGCGTCAGCGGCGCGTGGATCGTCAATCCGACTCAGGCACAGCGCTTGGAGAGCGATTTGGATCTGGTCTACGCCGGCACACGCGAGCGTTTTCTGATGATGGAGGGCGGCGCGAACGAGATTTCGGAGGCCGACTTCCTTGCCGCCATGAAATGTGCCCATGCGGAGGTGGTGAAGCTGATCGACGCGCAGCACGAGCTGCGGCGCATGCTGGGCAAGCCAGACAAAGTCGTAGTCGACGTCGCCCCGGACGCCGAGAAAATGGCATTCCTCCGCAGCCTCTGCGAGGAGTCCCTGCGTCATGCACTGCTCGTGCCCGGCAAGCAGGAACGTCACGCTGCGATCAAGGCGATCAAGGACGGCGCTCTGGCGAAGGTGAGCGAGCAATGGTCTGAGATCGGCGCCCCGGAGTTTGTCCATTTCTTTGACGCGCTGGAGATCGACTTGGTCCGCCGCAACATCATCGAGCATGGCCGACGCATCGATGGCCGGGCCAACGACGTGATTCGTCCGCTCTACGCCCAGCTTGCGCCGATCCCCCGCGCCCACGGCTCGGCGATCTTCAACCGCGGCGAAACGCAGTCCCTCGGCACCATCACGCTCGGCACGAAGAAGGATGCCCAGGAGCTGGACGCCATCACAGGCGGCGCGAAGTCCAAGTCCTTCATCCTACACTACAACTTCCCGCCCTACTGTGTCGGCGAAGTCGGCAGGCTGGGCGCCCTCGGTCGCCGCGAAGTCGGTCACGGCGCCCTCGCCGAGCGCTCGCTGGCGCCCGTGGTTCCAGACGATTACCCCTACACGATCCGCGTGGTCTCCGACATTATGGGGTCCAACGGGTCATCCTCCATGGCCTCGGTTTGCGTCGGCTCCCTCGCCATGATGGATGCTGGCGTGCCGATCAAGGGCCATGTTGCTGGCGTCTCGATCGGGCTCTTCACCACGCCTGACGAGAGCCGCAAGATCCTCATCACCGACATTCTCGGCTCCGAGGATCACTGTGGCGACATGGACTTCAAGGTCGCGGGCACCCGCAAGGGGATCACCGGCTTTCAGGTCGACCTGAAGCTTCGCGGATTGACGTGGGACATTGTAGAGGCGGCCCTCGCCCAGGCGCGCGCCGGTCGCATGAAAATCCTCGACTTCATGGAGGGGGTCATCGCTGCGCCCAAGGAGCTATCGGCCCACGCGCCACGGATTCAAAAGATCATGATTCCGGTCGACAAGATCGGCGGCCTCATCGGCCCTGGCGGCAAGAACATCCGCCGCATCTGCGAGGTCTCCGGCGCTCAGATCGATATCGAGGACGATGGCACCGTCTCGATCTTTGCCCGTAGTGGCGAGGCGATGGCGATCGCCCAGCGTGAAGTCTCGGCTGTCATCGCCGAGGCTGAGGAGGGAAAGATCTACGAGGGCACGATCACCGGGCTCAAGGATTTCGGCGTGTTCGTCGAAATCCTGCCGGGCAAGGACGGCCTCTGCCACATCTCGGAACTCTCCGACCGCCGCATTGCATCTGTGGAGGATGTCTGCCACGTGGGCGACAAGATCACGGTCAAGTGCATCGGCGTCGATGATCGCGGCCGGATCAAGCTCTCCCGTCGCGCGGCCTTGGCCGAACTCGACCAGCAGGAACAGCGGCAGCAGGAAGAGTGAGGCGCTGTCGCAATAGCGCCAAAAAGCCGCCTGCGCACCCGCGCAGGCGGCTTTTTCATTATGCGGCCGGCACTCACCACCGGTTGTGCAGGCACCTCGCGCGGTCAGGCCGATTCCGGGCGGTTGTCCCGGTACTCTTTGCGGCACTGGGTGCAGTAGAAGAACGGCTTGTCCCAGGTGGTCTCTTCTTCACGCCCGCAGGCGTCGCAGGTGCGAACTTGCTTGCGGTGCTCGTTCCGACAGATCGAGCAGAAGAAGTCGGGGCCGGCCCAGGTCGTCAATTCATCCTTGCCGCAGATCTTGCAGTTCCGGGTCTGTTCCTCGCGCACGAGGCGGAGATTTTGGGCATGATCATCGAGAAACACCGGCGGAAAGTCGAGCACGCCTGGCTCGGTTTGAAGCAGGGTGCTGGTGGGCGCGCGAGTGGACGTGTTGGTGATGGCGACCAGTTGTGTTCGCTTGCCCATGGCCCTGACGCGGCGCAGCAGGGGGATGTATTCCGAATCGCCGGCCACGAGCGCGGCGACGTCGAACACGCCCGGCAGCGATGCGTAATAGACCATGGCCGACGCCAGTGCGACACTGACCGAGCGCTCGTCGGGCCGGGCGCCCGGGTCACGCCGGTAATCGACGTCGATAATCTCGGTGTCGTAGCCGCAGTGGAAGGCCAGGAAATCGTAAAAAGCTTTCTGCTTGGCCGGATTGCATCCGGGCTTGTTGATGGGAAGGGTTCCAAAGTAGCAGGTACGGACGATATCAATCCGATCTTCCTGCCATTGGCTCAGGTCATCGGCAATGACATCGGGTATCCGCTTGTAATCAATCTCAAAGCCGTCGGCTCCGAGCACGTCGAACAGGATTTGACGGCTGTGATAGAGCCAGGTTCCGTCAACAAATATCATCGTTTTCAGCGGCATGGGTCCTCGCTTATCTTTGTGGAGTGGTCGTATTATGAAAAAGGGGTCAATCAGGCGATTGGGGCATCTGTATCTTGACGACGATCTTGCGCACCCGATCCGGCGTCGTCATCGTCCGGCCCGGCAGGTGCGCGTCGTGCGGAAAAAAGAGGGCAAACGCGCCGGGCGACAGCCTATACAACGTGGTGTCGCCGCAGACGAACAGGATGTCGCGGTCTGCGTCATACGGGCGTTCAATCGGTTGATCGGCCAGGGGTGCATAACCGAACCATTCCGCCCCGGCGATGACGACTTGCACGTCGGCATAGCGGCGGTGGGCCTCGGGGAGGCCGTCTTGAACGGGTTGGGTGTCATAGGTTTGCACCAAGGCGAACACGCGGTCGCCATCAATCGGGTAACGGCCGTCAGGCAACCGGTCGGCGTCGGGGCGTTGCACGAAGGCAAACGCGTCGGACAGACCGGGAAGGAGGGTGGCGTAGCGTGAGGCCTGAGTCAGACTATCGAGAACCATGTTTGAACGCTCCGAGCCTATTTTGTCTTAGCGTTGCAATCATAAAATAATAAGGGTTGGAGATTCAAGTACAAACACGTTGAGGACGCGATTTTTCCTGACATACGGCTTGTAACCGCATCCGGTAAAGAATATAATACCGCCAACTAAATTGTCGGAATATCTGTATCCGATAAGTCCATAGGATTGATCGGGTGAGGTCAGTTGAGGTGCCTATGAAGACAAGCAGCGCTTGGAAAAAACGATTCGCCGTGGGTGCGGCATTCATCGCCTGCATGGGCGCGGCCCTGACCTTGGAGGCTGGCGTGACGATCAGCGGCCTGACGCCGGCGGCCGGGGCAGAGGTGACCAACGGCGCGCCGGTGACGGTGACCGCGCAATTGGCCACCAACGACGGGTCCGTGGTCCAGAGCGTCGAACTCGCCTATGCCTGGAATGGCGGCGACTGGAACACCCAGACGATGTCGGTGGTGTCGGGCACCAACTATGTGGCGACGATACCCCCCGCTGTTAGTTCGCTCGCCTTTTATGTGACCTGCTTGTACGACACCACCGGCGTGGCGGTGTCGATCACGAATGCCGTCGCGACCACGCTGCCCGACTTCGTGAGGTATGCGGATTTTGAGGTCACCAACGCGGTCGCCTTGGACTACGCCTGGGTGCAAACCCCCGGGACATCGAACTGGGTCTATGCCATTGGGTCGAAATCGTGGACGGTGGAAAAGGCTGGCCTTATCTTGCCGGCCTTGTCATTCGACCGGCCGCCCGGCGGGAGCAATCAGGTGCTTCGCCTCTTTTCGCGTCAGGGAGGAGGCTCCTTTTTGCAGACGCCCTACCTCGCAGAGGGCGTTGGGACGATCTACTACACCAGCGTCATGTCCCACCCGGGCTATTCGGCTCAGTTGGTCATCCAATACACGACGAACAGTTTGCCGGAGAACTGGCAGAACGCCTGGACCAACATCTACAACAACTATCCTGCGCTGCCTGCGCAGCTCGCCAAGACCACTAACGCAATCCCCGTTGTCCTCAATAATCGCAACGTTCGGTATGTGCGGTTCTGGCGGACGGATGACGGCCAACGACACGACGGCGCATTGCCACCCCTGCCGACGTTGGGGGCGATCTACCTCGATGGCATCTATGTTTCCCGTCCGCCGACGGATGTGACGATCACCCCGTTGCTGCAGAACCCGGGCTATCCGTCTCAGGCTCAGGAGGTCCGTGTGCGGTGCCAGGTGAACGATGTCGATTCCGCGATCCCGTCGGTCAACCGGCGGGTCACGGTGACGCACAGTTGGGGGCAGACCAATCTGGTTCCCATCGGCGGGGGTGTTTACGAAGGCGTGATACCCCCCCATAGTGTGGGGACTAATTCCTGTTCGTTCACCTGTGAGTTCGACGGGTATTCTTACAGCCGTGATCCAGACGGCCCTGCGTGCGATCTGCAAACCAACCGGAACGAACGGATCGGGCGCGCCGAGCTGAACCAGGTCGAATACGGCATCCGGCCGTTCCGATCGGATGTGGAGGTCATGCAGGTCGTCACCAACCCATCGGCGGCGGTCAACATGGATCTGGTGGGTGACCATGTGTGGCAGTGGACGTTGACCAATGCGACGAGCAGCACGCTGGATTGGACGTTTGCCGGCCTCGCGGGCTATACGAACAATGCGTCTGCGTATGATGCCTCGCCCTGGACGTGGGGTGACACCAATCAGCCGGCCCCACATGACATCCCGCTCAACGGCTTTGCGGAGCGTGACACGGCGACCCCCATCGCGGCCACGGGGATCGCCAGCAATCTGATGATCCGGCTGAACAGCCAGACCGGGGAGTACATCGCCACCGCCGAAGATCTGGCGCTCTGGAACATCTCGCCCGTTCCGGGCACCCACGTGCCGATCGGCCGGGCTTTCACCGTGGGTGCGGACATCACGCCGTTGATTCCAGGCGAGGTCCAGATCGTCGGCGTCTGGCTGGTCTACTCCTGGGGGGGCGGCGCCGTTGTCACCAACCAGATGACCGCGACGACCGCGAACCGCTACGAGGGGGTGGTGCCGCGGCTGGCTGCCGGGGCATTGACCAATTACGTGCTAACCCTTTACAACATCGGCGGGGTCACGAACGCCATCACCTCGCAACGGATTGGTTACACGCTGACGGATGCTCTGGACGCGTCGCGGTTCACGGACTTCCGCCTGGGCACGTGGACCCCTGAGGACGCCGAACAAACCAATTACGCGTACCAGGTGGACGTGGCGGCCACCTCGACCTGGTGGATGGCCGAGATGGGCAAATACCCCGTGACCAACGGGGCGCCCCTGCCGCCCGGATCGGTGTCTCCGGCGTTCGGCCTCCGTGCGCAGACCAATGCCTTCCTACAATCGCCCCGCCTCACCAACGGGGTGGGTACCGTCTACTTCACCAGCGTCATGGGCGACACCGGGCAGGGTGGCCGGGTGGCGGTTCAATACACGACGAACAGCGTGCCCGAAAACTGGCAGACGGCGACGACCCTGGTTTATGCCGCGAGTTCAGGATACCGCGCGACGAATTCGGCCCCCGTGACCCTGAACAACAGCGCCGTCCGGTATGTGCGCTTTGTGCGGCAGGACAGCATCGGGGGTCTCGACGTCGGCCTGATCAATTTTGACGACATCTACCTCTCCCCGCCGCCGACGCAAGTCACGATTACCGAGGCGTTGCACAATCCGGGCTACCCGGCGTCGAATCAGGCGGTGACGGTGCGGTGCCGGGTAGCCGACGTGGACGCCGGGAATCCGTCCACGAACCGGGTGGTTCAGGTGCATTACAGTTGGAACACTAAAAGCGGACCGTGGACGCAGACCAACATGGTTCTGAACGGCGCAGGCGTGTACGAGTGGACGATTCCTCCGCTTGGCGCAGGCACGAATTATTACTACTTCACCTGTGGCTACGATGGGTATTTCTACGGCCACGATCCTGACGGCGCGGGACCGCAGCCCAGCCACCAGGAGGCTGAGGCCATCAATCCGGCCTCGCTGGGCACGACGGAGGCGCCCCTCCGCTACGAGATCCGGCCTTTCCGGTCCGACGTGAGGGTCATGCAGGTGGTGACCAACGTCTCCGCGTCCGCTCTGTCCATGGAGTTGGTGTCCAACCACCTGTGGCGCGTCCGGACGCCCGTTTTCGGGATCACGGGCCTGAGCTGGACGTTTGCCGGCGTGGATGGCTATACGAACGATGCAGCCGGTTACGCGGTCGCGCCGTGGGTCTGGGGCGTCACCAACCTGACGCCCCTTGGCCTGCCGATCACCAACGGGGTCGCGGTCCGCAGCTCGACCACCAATATCGTGATCACCGGTCTGGCAGACGGCCTGCTGACGATCGAAATGAACGGCACGAATGGCCGCTACAGAGTCGTGACTGAAACCTATGTGACACCGCAAGTCCTGTCGCCGGCGAGCGGGGCGGGACTGACGAACGGCGCCCCGGTGACGGTCGTGGTGCAACTGACTGCGGGCAACGGCGCGGCAGTCGTCACGGGAAGCGTCGTGCTCTCCTACCTCTGGAACAACGGCAGCGTCATCACTCAGGCGATGACGGCCGTGGCGGGGACCAATCTGTATACGGCGACGATCCCCCCTGCAGTCACATCCCTGTCCTATTCGGTTGCCTGGCAGTACACGTTGGACGGCGCGACCTACGCGGCGGGGTCATCCACAGCCTCGAATGCCGTGTCGTCGACGCTGCTCGACTACGTGCGTTATGCCGATTTTAATGTCACCAACGCGGTTGCGATCGATAACGCGTGGGTGAACACGCCTGGAACATCTAACTGGGTCTATACCACCGGGTCGAAAACATGGACGGCGGAAAAGGCGAACATCTTCCTGACGCCCATCGCTCTTGATCGGCCGCCCGGCGGGAGCAACACGGTGCTTCGCCTCTATTCGCTCCAAGAAGGAGGCTCCTATTTGCAGACGCCCTATCTGGCTGAGGGCGTGGGCACGATCTATTACACCAGTGTCATGTCTGGAGTGGGCTACTCGGCCCAGATGATCATCCAGTACACGACGAACAACCTGCCGGAGAACTGGCAGAACGCATGGACGAACAACTACAATAACTACCCCGCACTGCCTGATCGGTGGGCCAAGGGCACAAACGCTATACCCGTTGTCCTCAACAACCGCAATGTGCGCTATGTGCGATTCTGGCGGACGGATGACGGCGCCAGATCGGACGGAACGTTGCCCATATCTCCAATTTTGGGAGCGATCTATCTCGATAACATCTACATCTCGCGCCCGCCCACGGGGGTGACGCTCGCCGAGAAGCTGTACAACCCCGGCTACCCCGCGCAGGATCAGGACGTGAACGTGCGGTGCCAGGTGGACGACGTGGATCTCACCGTGCCGTCCGTCAACAGGCGCGTGAAGGTTTGGTACAGTTGGGAGAGCGAAAGCGGGCCGTGGACCCAGACCAACCTGTTGGAAACGGCCGAGAGGGGGGTTTACGAGGGGGTGATCCCGCAGCACGGTGCGGGGAGGATGTATTACTGGTTCCAGTGCGACCTGGACGGCTACTTCTACAGCCGTGATCCAGACGGACCCGGCGGGCCGGAGCCCACCCGTAACGAGAAGGACGGGCAGAGTCCGGTTTACCTGATCGAAAAGGGCGAGGACGCCTATCGCAACTACGAGATCCGGCGCTACCGGTCCGACGTCGACGTCATGCGGGTCGTCTGCTCCAATGTGCCCTCGGCATCCATTGATCCCATGGACCTGGTGGGTGACCACGTGTGGCAGGGCCTGACGCTCGTGTCGGGGATCACCAACCTGCTGTGGACGTTTGTCGGCACCAATGGATATGTCAACGACGCGGAGGCCTTCGACACCAACGTCTGGTCCTGGGGCGACAACGATCAGGATTTTCCCTATCCGCCGGTGGCCGGATATGCCGAGCGCAGTGCCACGAACAGCATCCAGGCTGATCTGGTTTATAACGGCACGTTGTTGATCCGGATGAATGGCCAGACCGGCGAATACCTCGTCAAACGCGCGGTCTACCAGAACTTCGACGTCTGGCCGGCCAGTCAGACGGATTTCGAGGAGAGTCTCGGACTATTCGCGATTCAGACCTTCAAGCAGGATTTCAACACGAATCTCTGGGGGTATGGCTATGACGCCTACGCGCCCGGCCGATACGCTTCGGAACCCGTCGACACCACACCGGTGTCCGGGTTTGTCCGTGGATCGCCTGCGCTGACATGGAATTTCTGGGCGTACGATTACGCCCGTGTCGTGAAGGAGCGGAATGTATTGACTGCGGCCCGTGGCGCGATCGAACTGGAAGGCGGCGCGTCGCGGGGGCATGTCTGGAATACGGCTGCGTCCAAGACGCTGGGGATCGAGAAGTTCGGATTCCAGGCGAGACTGTCGTTGAATGACCGGTACTTCTCCTACTTCAAGGGGACCAACGGATTCAATCCATTCATGGAGAGCCCGACCTGGCCCAAGGGCTACCGCGTGGAGACGCAATTCAGAGCCGCATCCCTGTCGCCGGGACAGGCATCCTGCTCGGTACTCACGTGGTTTACGCCCGGGGCGTCAACCGAATCGGGCGAGCCCAGTTATTATGAGACGCGTGTGACGCAGGCCGATCCGACGGCGGGGGGTGCCAGCCAGCTTCAACTGGCGCTGTACCGATGGAAGGACGGGGTTGAGACGCTCGTGGGCACTCCGCAGACGGTGACCGGGGGGCAGCCCAACGAGAACGAATTGACCACGCCCAAAGCCCTGCGCGTTCAAATGCCCGCCAGCGGCAACACCGTCACCGCCCGTGTCGGCAGAATCGAGGAGTCCACGGGCACGAATATCTGGTACTACACCGCCGCTTTTAGCGATCCGGCACCGCTGACGGACATCGGAACCGTGGGGTTCGGCTCTTACGATGCGCAGCCTGAAATCTCATCCCTCAAGGTGTTTGACGGAACGAACACCATCAACCTGCTTCCCGGTGACAACTGGGGCCCTGCGGGCGGTCTGAGCAGCACCAACTGGAACATGGGCGGGAAACGGATCTCCACAGACGGGGCGTTTCGCTGGAGGATCAGCGGAAATTCCCTTGTCCGAGACATTCCATCCCAAACGCTCAAGATTTACACCTATCCCATGTCTGACGGGAACAACTGGCATCCTGATGATTTCAGAACCAAGAGGAATATCACCAACCTCGTCGTGACCAGCCTCGGCTACACGTTGTTTTCCGTCCCGATTATGGCCTGGGATCCCCATTTTGCGGAGATCCAGAACGCCGCGTCAGGCGAGATCAACGCTGTGGTTGACGAGCTCTCCCTGTCACCGTGGCGGGCCGTGACCCGTTCGGACAAGACCACGGCCCTGCAGGAGGCCAAGGTCGACAATGTGCTGTATTACGATTGGACGTCGCAGGCCCAGCAGGAAGCGTGGATGGACGCGGCAGACAATACAGGCTGGCTGGTGATGGAAGGATGGTTAAACACATCCGCCGGATCCAAGGGCGGCGAGGCGCAGTTCATCCGCAGCCGAGCCAACACCAATCTGGTGCAGGCGCTCGTCAGTCCCTATCTGGCTAACAACATCGGCTCGATCGCCTTCGACTGGCGCGCGAGCGGCGTGAGCAACGTCGTTTTTGCCATCGACCGGACCGACCGGTTTGCCTATCCCGCCTGGGTTGCAAGTCCGGTCCTGATCGTCACCAACGACGCGCTCTCCGGCACGGTGAATCTCTCCATCCGAACCGATTATCCGGGACGGATCCGCATACGCCTGTGCGAGGGGACCGCCCCCAACGCCGTGTTCAAGATTGACAACCTGGTCGTGCGCGACTACCCGCCGCGGGATGACACCACCTGGCAGGCGTATAACGCGCTCATCACCGAGGCACAGCCGTCCCGGGCGTTTGAGCCGACCAAGCCGGGTGCGCAGACCGCCTTCCTGAACAATGACCCGACGAATGGGGTCGCGCTGAGCGAGCGGCTGGATCAACACCAGCCTTTCATCCAGACGCCCAATGTCGGGACCGGCATCGGCGAGATCACCTTCTGGTACCGCGTCTGGGACACCAACGGCGGGGATGCCGTGATTTCGCTGCAGGCCGCACAGAATGAGAACGGCCCCTGGAAGACCTTGACCAACCTCGTCGTGGCGAGCACGCAGACGAATTATCTCTATTTCTCGAACGACCAGATCTACGAGCCAGACCTCAAAGTCCTGCGATTGTACGGCTCAACCAACGCGAACCGCGTGTGCATTGACAACGTGCTGATGACCGAGCCGGTGCGAGCGGGCTACGAGTTCCGTCTGGTCAGTCTCCTCCCGGCGCAGCCGCTGGTGGGGGAACCGCCGGGATTGAAGGTTGAGATCGGCCGATTCATCATGAATCCCACGAATATCCGAATTTATGCGAGCTGGTTCGTTGGCACCAATACCTGGGGCTATACCAACTGGTGGACGACGGCCTATCCGAAGGTCGAACTGACGAACAGTCCGGGCGCGCTGCGGGTCTTCCAGACCCCGGATGACGTGGTCCTGCCCGCCGGCGCGGTTGACGACGTCGTGCAGTTCTTTGTCTGGGGTGTCCACGGCGGCATCGACATTGAACATGGCGACAGGCCCATCCTGCAGGACACCAACTCCTTCGTGAATCCGCCGTGGTATTATCCCGCCGACCTCAACGCCGTGACGCCCAGGGAGCCCGGACTGCCGGCGCTCGGCGGTCTGGGATGGTCGCCCTATTATTATGTCTATGCCTGTCCGCCCGGATCCGTGTGGGTCAATGAGTTGCGGTACTTTTATTGGGATTGGCCGGAACTCGACACGGAATTCATCGAAATCATCGGGCCTGCGGGAGCCTCATTGGGCGGGTGGCAGCTTCAGATGATGAGCACGGAAAACACCGTGAACAAGCAGAGCGTCATTACCAATGGCTTCGTTCTGAAGAGCGTCACCAACGGATGGGGCTTCCTGATCTGGGGCGATGACGCGATGTCCAGCTACGGCGATCATATGCTGTTCCCCGGGTGGGCGGCGGGATGGGATGACATGCCGCGGGCCGGCGGAGTGCGCGTGGTTCGGAGCAACGGCGCATGGGAAGATCGCGTCGCCTGGGGCTGGGGCTCCGAATCGCTGGTCAATCAGTATGGGTACACCTATGCGGGTGCCAGAGACTCGGAATACACGCTGTCGCTGCGAAGCACCAGCACCAATCTCGGCTCCAAAGCCAGCGATTTCACGTGGGGCACCGTTGAGGCCACGCCAGACGCCGTCAACAAGTTCCAGCGCCTGATTGACAACTCGGCGGTCCCGGTCAGCTTCTACATGATCTACTCGGTCATCGGGCCTAACGGGGCGCACAGTCTCGGCTCTGATGCCGTGGAGAGCATCGAAGTCGCGCCGGGGGGTTCGACGAGCATTGTCTACACCGCGAACGAGTGGTATCGCCTCGGCACGATGCGGACCAATGGTGTGGCGGTCGCTGAGGCCCCGGGCTTGAAGGTTTACACACAGGCGTTTGTGAACGTCCAGTCGGCCATCAGCAATCAGGTGACATTCACCAACGCAACCTGGACGCAGACCGGGCTGACGAACAGCGTCCCCGTCTCCTGGGCCGCCGCTTACTATCCCGCGAGCGAAGCCGCAGCAGTCGCGAACGCGAACATCGCCAGAGATTATCTGCTGAACATCAGCCCCACCAACAGCCATGCCATTGGCTTCGCCATAGAATCGATCACGATCAGCAATGCCGTCACGGTGACGGTGAAGCTGTCTGACGGCGGCGATCCGCTATCAACCACGATCAACGGCGCGGTGAAGCTGTATGGCAAGCCCACCCTGAATACGGCCGACTGGAGTGTCATTGCGGATGCGACCGTGAGCAATGCCAATTTTAATGTCAGCGGACGCTATACGCTTCCGGCATTTCCAACCCACGCCAACACGTTCTTCAAGGCGATCATCGAGTAACAAGGAGCTTCTATGGTATCAGCGATTATTGTGGCCGCCGGCCGCAGCGAGCGGATGGGGACGGGAACGGACAAGGCGTTCCTCAGTCTCGGGCCCAAGCCCGTGGTCGTCTGGTCGTTGCTGGCCTTTGAGGACAGCGCCGACATCGACAAGATCGTCCTCGTTGTGCGCCGGGAGCAAATGGTGGCGGCCAAGGCTGTCGTTCAGATGTTCGGGCTTTCCAAGGTTTCTGAGATCGTGGCTGGCGCCGGGCGCCGGCAGGATTCGGTGGCCAAAGGACTGGCCTCGCTCGCTCCCGAGACGCGGATCGTTGTGATCCACGATGGGGCGCGCCCCTGCGTCACAGCCGAACTGATCGCGGAGACCATCAAGGCGGCGCAGAAGACGGGATGCGGCGTCGCGGCCAACCGGATCGTCGACACCGTCAAGCATGTTGAACGGGGGACGGTCGTCGATCACACGGTCGACCGGACGAAGCTCTGGGCCGTGCAGACGCCCCAGGCGTTCAAGCTGGACTTGTTGTTGCGCGCCTATCAGAAGGTCGAGGCCGAGGGCGTCACGGTGACCGACGAGGCGGCGGCCGTTGAATTGCTGGGCGAGCCTGTGCGGCTGGTGGAATGGCAGAAGCCGAACGTCAAGATCACCACGGTCGATGACCTGGCGGTGGCGGCTGCCCTGTTGCGGATCAACGGTTGATCGCGAGGCGAAAGGCCGGACTCCTTACGCATGGATAAGCGATTTGCCATTCTGGGCGACATTCACTCCAACATCGATGCCTTGAAGGCCGTTGTGGACGACGCCCGCAGCCAGTCAGTGACCGACTTTCTCTGCGTTGGCGATATTGTCGGCTATAACGCCGACCCCACGGGCTGCGTCGCGATGATCCGCGACGAACTGGCCGCCGTGACGGTTCGCGGCAATCATGACCACTATTGCGCCTTCAGCGAGGAGTTGCTGGACGATTTCCAGCCGCTGGCCGCAAGCGTGATCGACTGGACGCGGCGGCAATTGTCCGATATCGACATGGCCTGGCTGCGCGCGTTGCCGTTGCAGAAGCTGCACATGGGGATCGGACTTGTCCACAGCACCCTCGACATGCCCGATCGGTGGGGCTACGTCTTTGATCTATTGGACGCGGAGGCCCATTTCACCTACCAGACCACCACGCTTTCATTCCATGGACACACGCACGTGCCGCTGGTCTTTGCGAAGCAGGGAAACGATGTCATGCGGTTTGATCCTGCAACCTTCCACGCCGGGATGGGAACGAAATACTTCATCAACGTGGGCAGTGTTGGACAGCCGCGGGATGGCGACACGCGGAGTTCATACGTCATTTTTAATTCCAAGACACGCCGGGTCGAGTTCCGTCGCGTGGCCTATGATGTCGATGCGGCGATGGATCGGAATATCCACGCCAACATCCCCCAGAGGTTCATCAATCGGCTGGCGCTCGGCCGCTAAAGACACCGATTGTGAAATTCGCTATTGACCCCGGCCGTTTATACGGTATCATAGTGACGCGTTTAGGCAAGAAGTGGACGATCAAGGAGCATTGTTACATGGCGAACATCAAGAGTGCAGAGAAGCGGGCGACCCAAGCCCTGAAGCGCCGCGCGAACAACCGTGCCGGCAAGAGCAAGGTGTTGACGGGCGGCCGCAAGCTGGAAGAGGCGATTCAAGCTGGCAACAAGGTCGAGGCCGAGAAGCAGTATTCCGCTTTCACCTCGGTCCTGGACAAGGCAGCGAAACGGCGGTTTATCAGCGCCAATTGCGCCACCCGCAAGAAATCCCGTCTGCACGCCCGCGTCAGCGCAATGGCGTGAGAGCGGTAGCATCTCTTTTTCCAGGCGCGACATCCGTGCATCCGGCCTGCGCCGGTTGTACGGTTTTTTGTTTCGGGAAAGGCCCGGTGCGCGATGGAGTCTGGAGGCATTGATCTGCGCGATCTTGGGGCCGGCGTGGATTACGGTGCCGCCGCAGCGCTCCAGGATGAGCTTCACGCCAGGCGTGTGGCCGGGACGGTTGGCGATACGTTGCTGCTGCTGGAGCATCGGCCTGTCTACACGCTGGGGCGTTCAGCCAACGCGAGTCATATCCTGCTGGATGCGGTTGAACTGGAGCGGCGCGGGATCCTGCGGTTCGCCACCTCGCGCGGCGGCGATGTCACCTACCACGGCCCCGGTCAACTTGTCGGCTACCCGATCATCCATCTCGGCGAACGCGGCCTGAGCGTGCTGGCCTATGTGACAGCCGTTGAGGAGGTGCTGATCCGGACGCTGACGGATTTTGCGATTCCTGCCGGACGCGACTCGCGCAACCGCGGCGTCTGGGTCGGCAACGACAAGATCGCCGCCATCGGCATCCGCGTATCCCGTCAGGTCACCATGCACGGGTTTGCCTTGAATGTCAACACCCGCCTCGACGATTACGGCGGCATTGTGCCGTGTGGACTCACCTCGGCTGGGGTCACCTCCATGGCGTGCGTCCTCGGCCGGGCGGTCGATATGGCTGGTATAAAAGCGGCCGTTGTTTCGCATGTCCGGACGATTTTCGGCTATGCTTAGAGGCAACAGATGGAGGAGCGCATGAACCTGTTGCGCATTGGTTTGTACGGGACCCACGGGCATCAGATCCATCACGCGTTGATGCGTCCCCACCGCTACCCGGCGGCGCTGACAGCCGTGGCCGCATTTCCAGACGGCATGGTGAAAGCGCTGCGCGCCAGCGGATGTGCGGTTGCCGTCGCGGAGGATCTCACTGCGCTTCTGCTGCGCCCCGATGTCGATCTCGTGGCGCTCTGCTCCCCGCGGCGCGGCGATCAGGCCGCCGATGCTATCGCCTGCCTGCGGGCCGGCAAACATGTGTATGCCGAGAAGCCGGCCGCGCTGACCGAGGCGGATCTCGACGCGATCCTCGCCGCCGCCCAGGCGTCGGACAGGCGCTTTCACGAGATGGCCGGGAGCGCGTTTGAGCAGCCGTGGTTTGGCATGCGCGAGACCGTGCGCTCAGGAGTGATCGGAACCGTTGTCCAAGTCGCGGCGCAGAAATCGTATCCCTGGCACGATAGACGCCCCCGGGACGAATCCCTCGACGGCGGCCTGATCCGGCAGTGCGCGATCCATGCCGTCCGTTTCATTGAGCAGGTGGCGGGGGTTCGTGTGGCCGAGGTCGACGCGATGGAGACGACCTGCGGCAATCCTGGCGGTGACGGCGGGTTGCGCCTGGCGGCCGTGCTGATGGCGCGGCTGGAGAACGGAGGACTCGCCTCGGTCACGGCCAACTACCTCAATCCGCCGGGCAGCGGAAGCTGGGGCAATGAGATGCTGCGCGTGTTCGGAACGGACGGGATGGCCGAAGCAACGGATGGCGGCAGCCGCACCCGGCTGGTGGTGGGGCGGGAAGATCGCGGACCGCTGGACGTTTCGGTCAGGCCTCCCGACTGGCTGGGGTGTGTCGTGGCCGACTGCCTCGGCACCGGGTCGATGCCGCTGTCGCTGGAAGAGGAACTGCATCCGCTACGAGTGGTGATTCGGGCGGACGCAGCCGCAAAACGGAGGAGTGCACAACCATGAAAAAGGTCATCATCATCGGCGCGAGCGGTTTTGGCGGCGAGGTCGCCTGGGTGTTGGAACGGATGGCCGCGCAATTCGGCGAAACGGCGACCATCGGGTTTTGCGATGACGCGCCCGGAAAACAGTGCGGGGTGTGGCGCGGACTGCCGCTACTGGGACCGCTTGGGGCCGCCTGCGTCGGTGGTGGCGAGGTCTGGTTTCATGTGGCCGTGGGGGACAATGCGGCGCGGGAACGGCTCACGGTGCGGGCGATCACGTGCGGCTGGCGGCCACTGACGGTGTGCGACCCCACGGCTGTGGTGGCCGCCGATGCCCGGGTGGGGGAGGGATGCTATATCGGCGTCGGTGCCGTGATCTCGTGCGGCACCCAACTCGGTGCCGGCGTGATCGTCAACCATCAGGCGACGGTGGGGCATGACGCGGCGGTGGACGCCTTTGCCCAGATATGCCCGGGAGCCCGTGTGTCGGGCGGGTGCCATATCGGTCCGCGGGCGCTGGTGGGGTCCAATGCGGTGGTGATCCCCGGCGTGTCGGTCGGCGCCGACGCGATGATCGGCGCGACCGCGGCCGCCCTGCGCGATCTGTCCGACGGCGGCGGCGTGGCGCGGGTCGGCCGCTGACCTTGACGCGGTATCGACCGGTATCGACCGTTTTTCCACGGGACGCTAATGACAGTGGCAACGGAGGTTGGGATGTGATACACTGCTGACAAAACGGGTCGATTGGCGGCGATCAACAGATCAGCCGGGAAGGGCCCTGAGAAAAGGAGACAACCATGATCAGCAAGAAATGCGCACAGGCAATCAACACACAGATCAACCGCGAGTTCTTCTCGGCGTTCCTCTATCTGGCGATGGCCAAGGATGCCACAGTCAAGGGCTTCAAAGGGGCCGCAAACTGGTTCACCGTCCAGTTCAAGGAGGAGCAGGAACATGCGCTCCGCTTCGCCAAATATCTGGAGGACCAAGGCGCCAAGGTTGTCCTCTCGGCGATCGATGCACCGAAGACCGAGTGGGCCGATCTGCTGGAGATGTTCCAGGATGCGCTGGCACACGAGAACAAGGTGACCGCGTGGATTGGCGAGCTGGCCGCGCTGGCCGCTGCGGAGAAGGACTTCGCCACACAGAACATGCTGCAGTGGTTCATCAACGAGCAGGTGGAAGAAGAATCCAACGCCCATGACGTTATCTGGATGCTCGAAATGAGCGCCGGATCCAAAGGCGCCCTGTTTATGGCCGACAAGCAGCTCGGCAAGCGCGGCCGCAGCTAGATCGCTCGTCTGGGTACGCGATTATGGCATTGGCAACAGTTGAGTCTGGGGCTGTCTTTGGCGTGGACGCGTTCCAAGTTCGGATCGAAGTCCATACGGGAGGCGGCGAGTTCCTGACGGTCATCGTGGGCCTCCCAGACGCCGCCGTGCGTGAAAGCAAGGATCGCGTCTGGACCGCCATCCACAACTCGGGCTTCCGCCCCCGCGTGGGTCGCGTCACGGTCAATCTCGCGCCCGCCGACGTGCGCAAGGAGGGACCGAGTTTTGACCTGCCCATCGCGGTGGGCCTCATTGCGGCTTCGGATGAGGCCGACTGTGGCGGCCGCATCGGCCGCATCGGCCTGATCGGCGAGTTGGCCCTCAGCGGCGAGGTCCGCCGCGTGCGCGGTGTGCTACCGATCGTGCTGGAGATGCGGCGGGCCGGATTGGAAGGGGTCATCGTGCCGGCCGACAATGCGGAGGAGGCCGCAGTTGTCGAGGGCATCCGCGTTTATCCCGTCCGCTCGCTCCGCCAAGCCGTCGATTTCCTGTCGGGTCTCGCAGACATCGAGCCGATCGTTCTCGATTTCGACAGCGTGTGTCTCCGCTCCAGACGGCCGTGCGATGATTTTGCCGAAGTCAAGGGACAGGAAACGGCCAAGCGGGCGCTCGAGATAGCCGTCAGCGGCGGCCATAACATTCTGATGATTGGACCGCCGGGGTCGGGCAAGTCGATGCTAGCCAAACGCGTGGCCGCGATTCTTCCCGAAATGACCATGGACGAGGCGTTGGAGGCGACCCGCGTACACAGCATCGCGGGCCTGCTCGATGACCATCAGGCGCTGGTGCTCAACCGGCCATTCCGCTCGCCGCATCACACCGTTTCGGACATCGGGCTGCTCGGTGGCGGCGCCAATCCCAGACCCGGCGAGGTCACGCTCGCCCACCGGGGGGTCTTGTTCCTCGACGAGCTTCCCGAGTTCAGCCGCAATGCCCTCGAGGTGCTTCGCCAACCCCTGGAAGACGGCAGGGTCACCATCTCCCGTGCCGCAGGCACCGTCACCTTCCCCTGTCAGTTCATGCTGATCGCGGCCATGAACCCCTGCCCGTGCGGGTATTATGGCGACCCAGCCCATGAATGCCGCTGCACGCCCCAGACCGTGCTCCACTACCGCAGCCGCATCTCCGGGCCCCTGCTCGACCGGATTGATCTGCATGTCGAGGTTCCGGCCGTCCGCTACGCCGAATTGGCCTCCGGACCGCGCGGCGAAACATCCGAGATCATCCGGAACCGGGTCTGCGCGGCCCGCACACGCCAGCACGCGCGGTTCAAGAAACGTCCGCGCATCCTCTGCAATGCCGATATGGGGCCGCACGACATCCAGGCCCATTGCGCCTTGGACGCCGGCACGCAAGACCTCATGCGGCTGGCGATGACCGAATACCGCTTCAGCGCGCGCGCCTACGACCGCATCCTCAAGGTCGCCCGGACCATCGCCGACCTCGACCAGTCGGATGCCATCCAATGCGCCCATATCACCGAGGCGATCCAGTACCGCACGCTCGACCGGGCAGGGTGAGGGGCTGCATTCGGTGGTCAGCCTGCACAATAATTCACCGTCTAAACCGTTCTATCTGGTTACCTATGGCCGCGAGCCTTCTGAGCGATGACGAGGTTCTGTTGCAACGCTACCGGGCCGGCGAGGTTGATGCGTTTGACGAGCTGGTGCGTCGCCATTCGCGTGCGCTCTTCTCCTATATTCGCGGCATGGTGGGCCACCAGGAGGAGGCAGAGGATATCTTTCAGGACGCATGGGCGCGGGTGATCCGGCATGAGGCGTCGTTCCGCGGGGGCACCGTTCGCGGATGGATTTGGCGGATCGCGAAGAATGCGGTCATTGACCGCATGCGCCGACGCAAACCGAATGACAGCCTCGATCGGCCGGTCGGGGAGGATGGTTTGCGGCTCGCCGACCAGATCGCCGCCGACGGCCTATCGGTTCCCGATCAGGTGGATGGCGCCGACCTCGGCGTCCGAATCGCTGCGTGCGTGGCGGGGCTCCCGCCCCCGCAGCGGGAGGTTTTTTTGATGCGAACGACCAGCGGATTGAGCTTCGAAGAAATAGCGAAGATCCTGAAGGTTCCGCTGAACACAGCCCTGGGGCGGATGCACTATGCGGTCGCGCGTTTGCGCAATGTCTTGGCCAGCGAATGGAGGGAACGATGAAAACCGAGGACCTGATCGATGAGGCGAGGTTGAATGCCTTTGCTGAAACGTGGGGGCCTGCCGTCCAGGCCGTCAGTTCTGGAGAACCGTCCCCCGAGACGCTTGCCCGCATCCACGCTCTAGCGGCGCGGGGACTCCGCACACGCCGCCAGCGGGTCTTTCTCGCTCGGATCCGGCCATTTTTGGTGTCTGCGGCCGCCGCATCCATAGTCGGTGCGGCAACCCTGCTGGCGCTCCGCACCCCCGAAAAGACAGAACCGGTGCACCCGCTGGTTACGCTGGACGGCGTTCTGATGCTGGCCATGGCCATGGATACCGATTGGGAGGAAGAACTGGTCGTCATGCATCCGATCAGCACTGACATCGAGGCGCTGACGCGCCGGATGCTGGATTTGCAGGGGTTCGTCGATGGGGACACGGAAAACAGCGACGAGATCTGAACGGTGAATGCCACGGTTTGGCTAGAGCGGCTTGGCGTCCTTCCACAGCGTCTCGATCGCGTAATAACCGCGCGCCTCGGGCGCAAAGATATGGACGACGGCGTGAACGAAGTCCAGAACCATCCAGCCGCTGTCGGGCGTACCGGAAGTCCGGTAGCTCGTCACACCGAGGTCTTTCATGTGCCGCTGCACCTCTGAAAGCAACGCTTTCAGATGTGGCCCGGATGTCCCCGTTGCCACCACGTAAAACTCGGTGATCGAAGAGATCCCCCGGACATCCCAGACGCGAATATCCTTGGCAATCTTGTTTTCCAGCGCCACCCTGATCTCAGATGCAATCTCTTGTGCTTTGATAGTCCGCCTCCTGATTCGACGATCCGTACAGCGCGTGATCCCGGATGTACTGCTCGACCGATTGGGGAACAAGATAGCTGATTGGCAGCCGTTTGGCAATTCTCTCTCGTATCTCAGATGATGATGCGTCGCTCATCGCGCGCGTGACGACGTCCGCCAGCAGGCGCTGCGCCAGCGCTTCAGGGAGGTTCAAGTCCTCTTCCTGCAACGGGCGGCCGAGGATCCCCGGCCGGTTGACGGTGACCACGCGACATAGTTTGAGAAAGGTCGCGATGTCCTTCCACCGATGGAGTTCGAGCAGCGAGTCCAGGCCGATGATGAAGAACAACTCGTGTCCAGGATAGCGATCCGTCAGGTGGCGCACGGTGTCGATGGCATACGAGACGCCGCCGCGGTCGATCTCGACTGTGTCAATGGCCACTAGCGGATCGCCCGCGCCCGCCAGCCGGAGCATGGCCAACCGGTGCTCCGCCGACACGCCGCCCGCCAGATCCTTGTGAGGGGGCAGAGACGACGGCACCAGCAGCACCCGCTCCAGCCCAAATGCGGCGGCGGCGGTATGCGCCATCAGCAGGTGGCCGTTGTGAACCGGGTTGAACGTCCCGCCCAATATGCCCAATCGAGTCATCGTGTGTCCCCTACAACAACAGTTTCACGCCTGCGACCGCCCGCAGGTTGCGGTCTAGCGCATCCAGTTCGGCGCGCGATCCGACCCGTATCGACACGCGCAGCGTGCGGTATTTGCCGGTGCGCGAGGTGCGCCCGTCGTGCAGCGGCGTGACGATCTCTACGTCGGCCAGCACCGCCTCCAGCAAACCCAAGGATGAGAACGCCGTTTCGACCACAATGCCGACGTGGTGTACCGCCGGATAGGCGGCAGGCTCGTTGAATACGTGGCTCATTGTCCGCTCCAGTGTTTGCATGCGGCGTCAAAACCCTCGCGCGAGCCGACCATCTGTACGCTCACGACTGCATCGCCGCGGCGCACCAGCAACCGGCATACGCGGCGCAGCGAACCGTCGTCCAATCGCTCTTCGCGGTGGGCCTCGCCACCCCCCGCCTCTCCGGCGGCATAGACCTCAACCTCGCCGACCTTGAGCGCGATCACCGGTTGCGGCGGCGTGTACGGCTGAAGGTCCTGCGGGGTGGCGCAGACGGCCGCATTCGCGCCAGCGACTTTGCCCTGCAGGGCCGCTTCACGCGCCGAACAACGCACCCCGCTTCCCCGCCGTTGCGCCACATCTCCCGCCGCAAACACACCGGGCCACTGCGTCTGCAGGTTGGCATCAATCAGCACGCCCCGATCGGTCTCTATCCCTGCGGCTTGCGCCAGCGTCCGGTTGGGTGACGCCCCGATCGAGCAGACCGCGACATCCGCCTCGACTGTGGAGCCGTCGTCTAGGACGGCCGTCACCGCACCGCCGGCCTCGCGCCGGAACATCTGAACGGATCGGTTGCAGCGGATGTCCACCCCGGCGGTGGCGACCTGTTCATTCAGCAGGCTTGCGGCCGTCCCGCCCAAATTCGCGCTCAGCAAACGCGGCAGGCGTTCGACCACAACCGGTTTCGCGCCAACTGCGGCCGCGCGGAGCGCAGTCTCGACGCCGAGTACGCCGCCGCCGATCACCAGCACCCGTGCCCCGGGCGTGATCCGGTCGCGCAGCAGGACCGCCTCGCGCATCGTCCACAGCGTCATCACCGGCAGGCCGTCACCCCACCCGGCAATCTTGGGGATGATCGGCAACGATCCGCAGGCCAGCACCACGGCGACATAGGCCGCGTCAGTCGCCTTGCACACCACCCGCCGCGTCTCCGGATCGAACACCATGACCGGCGTCTCGAGGTGAACCCGGATCCCCCTGGCAGCGTACCACTCAGCGGGATGGATGATGATCGCATGCGGATCGGACTGGCCACAGGCCACCGCGATCAGCCGCGGACGGAAATACGGCAGCACCCCTTCATTTGAGAACAGGTCCACTTCCGCGCCCGCTGCCGCTGCCGCTGCCGCCGCTTCAACACCCGCATGCCCCGCACCGATCACCGCGATCTTCATGTTTCGCTCCCTTCCCCCTGAGCCGCCCCGTCGTCACGCACTCGTCCGCAAGGCCGGATCCAACTCGTCACGCAACGCATCGGCCAACTGATTGAAACTCATCACCAGCGCAAAAATGGCCACCGACACAAAAGTCATCTCCCACCAGACGCCCTGCCACAGGCGCAGGCGCGCATTGTTGATCATCACTCCCCACGAGGGCTCGCCCTGTACGCCGATGCCGAGAAAGCTGACAAACACCTCGGTCGCCACAGCCGAAGGAAACCGTAACGAGAAACAGATAAGCACAATATGCAGGACATTCGGCAAGATGTGCCTGAACAAGATTCGCGCGTGGCTGTACCCCAGCACCTGCGCCGCCTGGACATAGGCCCGATCACGATGCTTGATCGTTTCGGCCCGCACGTTCCGGCACACGCCGACCCAGGTGGTCAGCCCGATGCCGAGATAGAGACCGGCCAGCCCCTGCCCGACCACCAGAGCCACCGCCAGAATGAAGAGAAGCCCCGGCATGGAGGCGACCGTCGCGCACAGCCAGTTGACGACGCTGTCGGTGCGACCGCCAAAATACCCCCCCAAACAACCAAGAATCACACCAAGCGGCAGGGCGATCAGCGAGGTGATGATGCCGACATGGAACGCGATACGGACGCCTTGAACCACGCGCCCCAACACATCGCGGCCGAGGTTATCACTGCCCAGCGGATAAGTCCAAGCGGAGACGCCGGGATAGGCCGATGCGCCCCGTCCCCAGCGCAGCGCGGCCGGCGGGAGGTAGCGCTGGGTTTCGTCCACGCGGTTGTACGCAGCGGTGCGGTCGGCCTGACGGTTGATCCGGTAGATGCACTCGCCCCAAATCGCGGCCGCCAGGTAGATCCCGACCACGATCAGGCTCCACCGGGCGTCCCGTCGCGCCCAGAGCCGTTGACCCACCGATCTCATGCCACCGCTCATTCGCTCACCTCAGTCTGACCCGCGGGTCGAGCCACGCGTAACTCAGGTCCGCCAACAGGTTCACCCCTTGATACAGCAGCGCGCCGATCACCACGACCGCGCGGACGACCGACATGTCTTTCGAATGCATCGCGTTGAGGCTGACGTTTCCCAGCCCCGGAATGCCGAAGAAACTCTCGAGCAGCAGGCTTCCCGTAAAGAGGAACGGCACCGAGAGGCTCACATAGGTGATGATAGGAATCAGGCTGTTGCGGAGCACATGCCGGACCATCACCCGCTGCGTCGAGAGGCCTTTGGCCAGCGCGGTCCGCACGTAGGGTTTGTCCACTTCGTCGAGAATCGCCGCGCGGCAGAAGCGGATGTCGCGTCCGAGTCCGCTGGCAATGCCGATCAGCACCGGCAGCGCCAGATAGGTCCAATGTTCGAACCCCCAGATCGGGAAAAGCCGGAGTTTGTACGCCAGCACAAACTGACCCGCCAAGACCCAGATCACGTAGTTGACGCTCATCAGGAGCGTCGAGACGGCCAGCACCGAACGGTCCGCCGTGCCACCGCAGCAGAGGGCGCACCACAGCCCGCACATCACCGCCAGGACCGTGCCGCCCGTCAGAATGGGCACGGTCAGCGCGAGCGACGGGCCGACCCCCTCGCGCAGCACCGCGCCGACCCGGCGCCCGAGATCCGAGGACTCGCCCAGGTCGCCCCGCAGCAGGCCGGCCAGAAAATGGACCAGTTGCGAATCGAAGAAATGGGCCGTGCGGCGCGCGATCCACACCGCCGCGCCGGCCGCGCCCTCGACGGTGATCGCCTCGGCCACTGCGCCTTCGGGGATCGTGATGCGCGCCGACCAGTCCGCCCCGCCCGTGCCGCCCGCGTCAGCGTCCACACGCTGCGTTTCACGCTCGCCCGAAACGCTGCTGCGCAGCACGACGCGGATGCGCACCGACCAGGCTTCGGATGACCGTCCCGCCAGCCGCCAGATGCCCGGACCGGTTGGAAAAGCCAGCGGCACGGTTCCGTCGGGCGCGATCACCGCGCCGGGGGCCAGGGCGCGCGACGCGGCCCAGTTGCCCGCCAGCAACGGCTTGTCATAGCCGTGCTTCGCGTCAAAGAGCGCCAGCGACTCGGCGGTTGCGTTTTTACCCAGCACCACCTCGGCGGGCGATCCCGGAACCACATGGAAAAGCGTGAACGTCAACAGCAGCACGCCCGCCGTTGTCGGGATGACCTCCAGAATTCGCCGCACAATGTAACGCGTCACACCGCACACTCCGCGCGCACATCGTCTGAAGGGCCGGAACACGTCCGCGCCTCGTCGATGTGGCGTTTATATCATACCCGCTTTGGACGTAACCTGCAATCCACCCCATGATTAGAATTGCTGGAAATGCCATGCGCCCGCTTGCCCTTCCGCCGCAGATCTGGTATTTTCTGACTATGAAAACGTTTATTCATGCTGGCAGCAGCGGGTGCATTCGGGCATCGTCTGCTCTGCGGCTCTTTTTTCTGACCGGAATGACAGCGCTCGGCCTGGCCGGATGCACGCCTGCGGAAAGAACGGCTTTTCCCACTGCGACGGCTCCCGAAAAATCGACGGTCAATCAGGTGATCGAAGGCTTCACCGGCAAGACATCCGTGGACGCCGGTCAGCGCGCCAAGGCGCAGATCAAGGATATCAACGAGACGCGCAAAGAGAGTTTTGAGGAGTTTTAGCCGTTCACGGGGCTGCTTGAGACCGGCCTTGGAAACAGAGACGGTGGCGTTCCTTGCCGTGAACGGTTGCTGCTCGTAGTAAAAGGAGGATGCCAATGGCTCTGCAAAAGCGAAAACTAATGGAAGCGCTGAAAGGTGGACGGGTGCTGATTTCGGACGGTGCCTGGGGCACGCTCCTGCAGAAAAAAGGCCTGAAACCGGGCGAATGCCCGGAGCTCTGGGCGGTGGAGCGTCCGGCCGACGTGAAAGCGATCGCCCAGGCCTACTTCGCGGCCGGCGCCGACATGGTCGAGAGCGACACGTTTGGCGGAAATTCCTTCAAGCTGGACCACTACGGTTTGAAAAACCGCGCGGCTGAGATCAATGAAGCCGGTGCCCGTCTTTCGGCGGAGGCGGCTGCCGAAGCCGGTGGTGAGAAATGGGTCATCGCCTCGATCGGGCCTACGGGCAAGATGCTGGTGATGGAAGACGTGACCGAGCAGGAGCTGTATGACAGCTTTCGGGAGCAGGCGCTGGCGCTGGCCCGCGGCGGCGCGGACGCCCTGTGCATTGAAACCATGAGCGACATTACGGAAGCCGCGCTGGCGGTGAGGGCGGTGAAAGAGAACACCTCCTGTGAAGCCATCGCGACCTTCACGTTCGCCCAAACGGTAAACGGCGATTACCGCACCATGATGGGCGTATCACCGGAACAGGCGGCTCGGGCGATGATCGCGGCGGGCGCCGACATCATCGGCACCAACTGCGGCAATGGGATCGCGGGGATGATCGACATCGTCACGGCGATGGCCGCTGTCGCCCCGGACACGCCGATCCTGGTGCATGCCAATGCTGGCCTGCCGCGGAACGTCAACGGCGTCGATCTCTTTCCCGAAGAACCGGAAGACATGGCCAGCCAGGTCGTCCGTCTGATCCAGGCTGGCGCCGCGATCATCGGTGGATGCTGCGGGACAACACCGGCGCACATCCAAGCCATGAAGCGCGTCGCCGACCAGACGCCGCGACGGACCCATCGCTAGCAGTCTCACGCACGATCAGCACTGCCAGTGCGTGGCCTGCACGCCGGGCAGCCGGCCGATCCGTTGCGTCACGGCCAGGGGCATGCGCGACAAATTCGTGTGTTTGTATGCGACAAAAATCAGCGTCTTGACAGCGGGGGCTAAAATGCGTATAGTGCCCACCGTTCGTTGTTCAAAGCGCCCCCTTCGTCTATCGGCTAGGACGCTAGGTTCTCATCCTAGTAAGAGGGGTTCGACTCCCCTAGGGGGTGCCAGTTACAGCGGACGCGGGGAATCTTGTATGTCGGCGACCGTCCCTGTCCCACAGAGCCTCGTCATTTTTGGCGCCTCGGGCGATTTGGCACGGCGCAAACTCTTCCCGGCCCTCTTCTCCCTCCACCGGCAGCACCTGCTGCCGCTGCCGTTTGTGATGCTGGGCGTTGGGCGAACGCCTTTTACCGACGATCAATTCCGTGACGAGATGCGCACGAGTCTGGATCGGTTTGTTCCCGTCCGCGCCGACGAGCACCCGCAGGAGCGTTTGTGTTTTGTCCAATGCTTTTCCTATCTCACGTTAAACACCGGTGATGGCGCGGATTACGTCCGCCTCGCGGAGCGGCTGCGTGACATTCAGACCCGTCGGAACCTGCCGGCGAACGTCGTGTTCTACCTGAGCACGCCGCCGGATCTCTCCCGCCGAATTCCCGTATTTCTGGCTGAGCATGGCCTGCATAACGAAGCCGATGGATTCAAGCGTCTGATTATCGAAAAGCCGTTTGGCCACGACGGCGCCTCGGCCGGGGAGCTGCACGACACGCTCCGTCGCCGGTTTGCCGATCATCAGATCTTTCGCATCGACCACTACCTCGGCAAGGAGACCGTGCAGAACCTCGTCGTGCTCCGATTCGCCAACGTGCTGTTCGATGCGGTCTGGGACTACCGCTACGTTGAGGCGGTCGAGATCACCGCTTCGGAAAGTCTGGGCGTGGAGAACCGGGCCGGCTATTTTGATCACAGCGGCATTGTGCGCGACATGATCCAGAACCATCTGCTTCATGTGCTGGCCATGACCGCCATGGATCCGCCGCAGCAGTTTGACGCCGCGTGCGTGCATACCGAGACGCTCAAGGTGCTGCGCGGCCTGCGGCCGCTCACGCAGGACGAACTGGCGCGGGATGTCGTGTTCGGACAATACACGGCCAGCCGCATCGGCGGAGAGGCCGTCGCGGCCTACCGTGACGAACCGGGCGTCGCGCCCGGCAGCCGCACCGAAACCTATGCCGCCATCAAGCTCTTCATCAATCATTCCCGCTGGCACAATGTGCCGTTCTATGTGCGAGCGGGGAAGCGGCTGCCCACCCGCGTCACCGAAGTCGTGCTTCATTTCAAGCGAAGCCCGCATCCCGTCTTCGGGGCGGTTCCCGGCGCCCTGCCGAACAAGCTCGTGATACGGATTCAGCCCGACGAGGGCGTGCTCATGACCTTCGGCATGAAGGAGCCGGGCGCCGGTTT
The DNA here is from genome assembly GCA_016873675.1 of Lentisphaerota bacterium. Classification (NCBI taxonomy): domain Bacteria; kingdom Pseudomonadati; phylum Lentisphaerota; species Lentisphaerota bacterium. The sequence goes on from VGWG01000001.1 coordinate 51,088, forward strand.
TCAGGTGAAGAATGTCAACATGAATTTTCACTACAAGGATCTCGCAGCGACGGCCATACCGGATGCGTACGAGCGGCTGCTGCTGGACTGCATGAACGGCGATGCCACGCTCTATGCGTCGGGCGATGCCGTGGAGGCCTGCTGGGCGTTCATTGATCCGATTCTGAGCTACCATGCGCAAGCCGGCAGCTTGTTTGAATACCCGGCCGGAACATGGGGCCCGGCGGAAGCCGAGGCGATCCTCGCACGCGACGGGCGGACCTGGCGCTATCCGTGCAAGACGCTCGCGGACGACGGCGCATTCTGCGAACTGTGATCTGGCGCGCCTGTTTCATCCGGTGGGTTCGCGGGTCACCGCCTGTCCGATACGGCGGCGAGCAGCCCGGCCATGATCAGGCAGGTGACGAGGCTGCTGCCGCCGTGGCTGATGAACGGCAGGGTGATTCCGGTGATCGGCATCGCCTTGGTGACGCCCGCGACGTTGAGGATCGTCTGGAAGGCGAGCGCTGCGGTTAGACCCGCGCCGACTGTGGTTACAAAAGGCGTGGACGCAGCGGCTGAGGCCCGCCATCCCCGTGCGAACAGGATGGCGTACACGGCGAGCAAAAGCGAGCAACCAACCAGACCGAGTTCCTCGGCCCAGGCCGCATAAATAAAATCCGACGTGACGATCGGCACGGTGTGCGGCGCACCTGCGCCGATCCCCGAACCCCACAGGCCGCCGGAATACATCGCCGAAAGTGCCTGGAGGATCTGCCAGCCGGTGCCTGTCGGATCGGCAAACGGGTTCCGCCAGACATCCAGCCGGAGCCGCGCGTGATGCGAAACCGTCGCTGCGGCAAATCCGACGACCGCCATGCCGAGCGCACCCCACGCAAGATAACCCAGGCGGCGGGTGCTGGCAAAGAGCATCACGATCAAGACCCCGTTCAACAGGACCAGCAGACCCAGATCGTTCAGCCGGAGAATCAGCACCATGGGCACGCTCCACAGCGCGCCCAGCACGAGCAGGTCCCGCAGGGGCGGAACGGGCCGCCCCGTTTGGGTTTCTGAGAACGCCTGCGTCCGCCGGGCGAGAAAGCTGGCGAGAAAGAGTGTCAACAAAGGCTTGACCGCTTCCGACGGATTCAAATTGCCGGGCATGTAGACGCCGCCGCGGTACCGCCGTCCCCAGACCTCCATCGCCAGCAGCACGCCGATGGCCAGCAGATAGCAGAGCCAGCCGATACGGTTCAAGGCGGCCACCCGCTGCTTTCCCAGAAGTCCGATCACCGCGAGAAAGCCCACCAGCCCCAGTGGATAGGCGAGCCAGGCCATGGCCCCGGGGCGGGTCCCGGCATCAGTTCCCATCCGGAAGTGCATGACGATCCCGAGACCCGTCAGCAGCAGCGCCGCTGCGGGAATGACTCCGTCGCCGCGATACCCTGAAAGCCGAAGCCACACCCACACCAGCGGCAGCGATGCGGCGTACAGGCCGAAGGGAACAAGCTGATCCAACGAGGTTTTTGGATCGTGTCTGAGGGTCACGGCCAGAACGGAGACGCATGCGACCGCAGTCGTCAGAAGCACCAGCGCCAGCAGCCCGAGCGGGAGTCCTCCACCCGATGTGAGGGGCGATTGTTTGGTTCGAGGCCGTGGCGCGTGAGTCGCCATGTATCCCTACTGCAGTTTGCGCACCATACGGAACTGTCCCTTATACTGCTCGGACAGCCGCTTCAGGAAATCACCGCCGTCCTTGTCGATCTGATAGCCGATGCAGTGAATGCGGGGCAGCTTGAGGCCCTTGGCGACGTAAACATCCTTATAGATCAGACTGATATGTTGCACGAAATCGGCTAGGGTCCAATTGCCGAGCGGCGGGGGCGCGGGCGGTGTCGGCCGGGGGGGGCCACCGCCGCCACCGCCGCCGATGGTTTCCGTCACCTCGGTCCAATAGCCTTCGCGGGCGGGACGGGCGGGACTGCCGCGATCAATTGGTTTCCCTTCGCGGGGCGCTGCCTTGGACGGCGGCCGCGCCGGCTGCGCGGCCTGTGGCGGCACCCAGACGCGGCGGGTGCGAACTTGGGCCGGCGGTGCGGCCGCTGCGGCCCGTTCGTAAGCCTGTAGGGCCCCCGCGTTCTGGGCTTGCCAGTCCGCCAGCATGCGGTTGCGGGCCTCACGCTGCTCTTCGGTCAACACTTTCCGCACCTGCGGCAGACCGTCGCTGATGATCAGCAGCGTGTCGGCGCCCTGAGACATCGCCGCCGCAATTGCGAGATCGAGTCGCGTCGTGCCGCCGCCCCCCTTGAGGCCATGGGCGAATCCGCTGAAATTTCCGCCGTCATGGCCCCACTGCCCTTCCGTGTTGAACGGGGTCAAAAATTGTTTGGCCTGGGTGCGGGTCTCCGGGGTGGAGAAAAGCATTTTTCCCGGTTCAAGAATCGAGCATCCGTCGGCAAAGACGATCAGGTTGAACTGCGTGCCGTCCTTGATGGCATCGATGACGTCGCCGACCCGCTGTTTGACCCGAAGGAATCCAGCCGGTCCGCCGCGCTCCTCCTCGACCATGCTCACCGACACATCGACGCACACCGCAATCCGCTCCCCGACCGCCTGAATGCCGAAGAAGTTCACCTGCGACACTCCCTGGCCGAAGCCCGACGTTCCGTAGCCAGAGCCGAGACCGACGCCCAAGCCCGTTCCGCTCACGGCCTTGAACTTCGGCTGGAACGTCGTGGTCACCAGTTTGGGGTCAACCTTGATGTCGGGCAGTGAAATGTTGGCCGGGCGGGCCGCCACCAGTCGCGGCACCACCTGGGGTCGGCTTGAACTGCGTTGTTTGTTTTGCACCTTAACCTTTAATTCGACTTGGCGCGGCTCGTAGGTCCGCACCGGCGGTTGCGCCACGAAGACAGTCTCTTCCTTCATCATCGAGGTGACGAGCCGGATGCCGCCAAAAATGACAGCGCCCAGCGCGTGGAGGCCCAGACTGCCGATCAGGACCAGGCGCAATACCTGCTTGCGCGACGAGGCGTGACCATCTGGATTGACCCAGCGTTTTAACGTTTTTATAAAACTCATACTCGACTTCTCCCCATCCGAAGCATTATTCGGACGCCCCAGCGAACGAGATGTCCTTGAGCTTGGCCGCCGCGCAGGCGTTCATGACGTCGATCACCCGTTGGTGCGACGTGTCGCCATCGGCCATGATGGTGATTAACGCTTTGCCGCTTGCCGCTTCCGCGCTCAGGCGGTAACGGGTGAGCGTGGCGACCAGATCGGGCAGATCGGTCGAGGTGGAGGAATCAAACGAGCGGTCGTTCAGATACACCTCCCCGGTCTTGCGGACTTCGATCATCTGCTCGTCGGGCATGTCAACCGTCGTGGCCTGTGCAATCATGCCGGGCAGCCGGATACCCAGATCGGCCTCTGGCATGATCAGCGTGCAGGTGCAGATGAAGTAGATGAGCAGAAGAAAGGTCATATCGATCATCGGCGCCATGTCCAGATCGGGATCGCCTTGATCGGGGAGCTTCATTTTCATTGGTCGCCCCCATTCTTGCCTGTTGAGAAGACGCCGAAGATAAAGTCGCCGATCCCCGCCTCGGCCATGGCGCTCATCACGGCTTTGACATCCTTGTGGGGCGTCTGCTTGTCGGCGCGGAGGTACACCTTCAGATCCGGTTCCTGTTTCAGACGTTCCGTAACCAATCGCTTCAATTCGGCGACCGTCACCGGTTCGAGGCCGCTGAAGATCCGGAAGGACGTCCCCTCCTGAGCAATGTTTACCGTCCAGCGGGCGGGCCGATCTTTGGGAATCACGCCGCGATCCGCGACCGGAATGTCCAGATCCTTGCTCCGGCTCGCGCTCATGTGAGAGGCCGTCATGAAGAAGATGATCAGCAGAAACACCATGTCAATCATCGGCGCCATCTGCACCTTGGTCTCTTCTTTATCATCCATCGGTATGCGCATCACGCACCTCGCTCTCGCCGCCGGCCGCTTCAGGGAGGGTGTTACAGGGTTCGTCCGATTGGGGCTGACGGGGCGGCGGCAGGCGAGCTTTCCTCAACCAGGCCGCCACACTTGAGCGCCATGCCGAGGTGGTGCGAAAGATTGCCGAGAAGGAGCGACACCCGGGCGACGTTGCTGGTGAATTGCGCCTTGAAATAGAAATAGGTGAACATGGATGGAATGGCCACAATCAAGCCGGCCGCAGTCGTGATCATCGCCTCGCCGATGTTCGCCGCCAGTTTCTCGGGGGAGCCCATGGCACCCAGGCCGATTTTGTCGAACGCCCCGATCATGCCGGTCACGGTTCCGAGCAATCCCAGCATCGGCGCGATCTGCGCCACCAGCGAAAGGTGTCCAAGCGGCTTCTGCCATTCCGAGACCTCTTCCACGGATGCCTCCTCCATCGCTTTTTCAAACGAGGCCACATCGGCGTCCTGACTGCTTTCGAGCCGTATCAGGCCAGCCCTCAGGATCGTCGTCAGCATGCAGGGTGCGCCTGAGCACACGGCGCTCGCGGTCTTGAAATCGAGCGCGCCGAACGCCTTGCGCAGCGTCGGCTGAATGTCCGGCCGGACCATCTTTTCAAGCCGATACTGGATGGCGCAATAGACCGTCAGTCCGATCCCGAGCACCGAACAGAGGCCGATCGGCCACATGACCGGTCCGCCGACGTTCCACAAGTCCAGCAAAGACTTGCCGGCCTTGGGCGCCGCTGATCCGCCGTCGCCGCCGGTTTGCGCGTGTACCACGAGCACCGCCACGGTCGCCAAAAACATCATCACCCCAAGCTTTACCTGACTTTTCCCGTTCATCATCCTCACTCCTTCATCCTGTTGTCACACGAGACGCGCCGCTGGGGCGTCGTCAGAAATTACCGGATGCAACTGCTTTCGGCGCGCCGACTGTGGTTTTCGGTTCGGCAGGGGTTTTGAGCAGTTCATCGGCCAGCTTGTTCATGTCTTCGGTCATATTGAAGAACACATTCTCAATCGGCGTTTTTTCGGGTTCGAGCGTCTTTTTACCGTCCATAATCGCTTGGAGGCCGATTCGAGCGTCGGCCGCCCAGTCGGTTCCCGTGAAAAGAACAGCGACCTCGTAGTACACGTCGCGGGCGCGGTGGTGCTCGCCGAGCGCCGTGTAGCAGTCGGCCGACAGAAGCAGAGCCGAGGGGAAGGTTTCAGCGTCCTTGTCGGCAAAGACGATCGAATTGACGATGGCATCGATCGCTTCGCGTGTCTTGCCGGCGCGGCGGAACAGTTCGGCTTGAACGAGCCAGTAGTGGCCGTAGGCGGGATCTCCGGGATCCGGATTTTCGACCCGCTTGAGGTTGGTGGCGGCCGCCTCGTCCTTGCCCTGAGAGAGCAGGGCGCGACATCCCTTAAGGATCGCCACGGGGGCGAGCGGCGACCAGTCGGCGCGTCCGGCGTCGCGAAACACATCGTACGCGGCTTCGTATTGCTTCATCGCCCGCTCGCGGGTGGCCGCGTCAGACGCCGCGCGCCGCTCGCGGTCAGCCGATAAGATCATGTACGTGCCCAGATCCATGGCCAGGTCGAGACCGTTGTTGTCCGCCAGATCGAGGTAGGGAAGCGCCACGCGCAGGCTCGGAGCCAGCGTCCGCACGGCGGCCGCCCAGTCATAGTCCCGCACGGCGGCGGACAGCGCCGCGTGGTCGTAGTCAAGGGCAAACTCACACCGCAACACCCGCGCCTTATCGACTTGGAAGGACGCGGAATCGCCACGGGCCGCCTGCGCCAGCAGCGTTTGTGCGGTGTGCCCCAGCAGGACGACTTCGCGGTTGATGGTCGCGTCCTTGTCGCCTTCGCGGATCAGGAGCCGGGCCTTGATCGGCGGGAGCGTCACGGGCCGCGGAGCGGCCACCGGGGTTTGCGCATGCAAAACCCCGCAGACGGCGATCGCCAGCGCGGCGAGAGTGCGCGTGCGGAACGCGCACCGCGAACATGCCCCCGCCAAAATCGGTTTGGCCATTCGGTCCGTGCGTACGGTGTGATGGGCCTGAGTCATCATAAGCCGCGCCCCTCCAACTGGGTGAGCAATTCCCCGGCCTGCACATACTCGGGGAAAGCCTTTAATTCGTCTTGCGCCAGCATCTCCGCCAGCGTCTCCCGCGCCTGTTTGTCCTGGTAGGCGCGGCGCAAGCATTCCGCGCGCCGAAGGTAGGCCTTGGCCGTCCACGCGCGGTAGTTGCCGTACATGACGTAGATCCGCTCGTAGTAGGCGGTGGCCTTGAGCCAGTCTTTGCGCGCCTCGGCACAGAGGCCCAGACCGTGAAGCGCCTCGGGCCACGCGCCGCGCCAGCCCTTGACACCCAACACCGATTCAAAGCATTTCTGAGCGTCGTCGAGTTTGCCCTGATCCCGGAAGATCGCGCCCAGCAGCAACAGCGCCTCGGCCGCTTCGCCGCTCGTTGCGAACACATCCCGGATGATCGTGAGATGGGCCACGGCCTCGCCAAGGAGTTTCTGCGCGGTTTCGGCAGGTGCTTCACGCGCCTGTTCGATGGCGAACTGGGCCAGCAACATACGTGCATCGAGGGCAAAATCTGTTTCGGGGTAGTCGGTGAGGATCGCCTGCGCCACGCGGGTTGCGAGATTGGTCTGGAAGCGTGTCCGCGCCCCTTCCAGCATCGTCTCCATCACCGCCGGGCTGGCGTGCTCGAGGTTTTCGGGTTGCAGCAAATTAGAGAGGATGTTGTTGTAAACGCTCGGCGTCAAGCCGGGTCGATACAACAGGACCCGCTGGTAGCGGAGTCGGCTGACGGTGTCGCCCGAGGCGGCCGCCCGCTTCCAGGCGGCCTCCATCTCCGACCAGGCATTAGCGACGTCGTTCGACGAGAGGCGCTTCGTGGTCCCGATCCACTCGTCGAGGATCAGGTCGACCCCCATCGCTTTTCGATCAGCGCCGAACGTCGTGACGGCGTCGCGGTAGTAACGGATGGCACCGACCTGCTCGCCCTGATTAAAGAGCGCCCGGCCCGTCCAATAAACGGCCAGCGGGATGTTTGAATCCGGGCGGTTGCGTTGGATGTAGGAGGCAAAATGCGTGCGCACGTCCTCAAACTTCTCGGCGTCGTACAGAATCTGCCCCGCCTGGAAAGCACAATGGTTGTAAAACTCGATGTTCATCAGATCGTCCGGGGCGGTGAGCGCCGTCTGATAGCACACCACGGCGTCGTCGGTGCGGCCGACCGTGCCCGCCACGTCGCCGCGAAGCATGTGCGCTTCATAGCGCAGACTCCCCTTGGGATAGCGTTCGATGAATGCCTTCAGACGGGTGTCGGCCAGATCGTACTGCCCCAAGGCATAGTTGCAGACCGCCCGGCGGTAGCTGCCGTCTTCGATGAAGGTCGAGGTCCCGCCGCTTTCTTGCAACAGGCCAAAGTCCTTCTCAGCCGCCTCGAAATGGGTCGCGAACATCTCGGACATCGCCGTCCAATAGATCGCCGCGTCGATCTGCTCCCAGCCGGAGAACCGCTCGCGCAGCTCGCGGAACCGGGCCGTCGCCTGCTCGAACTGTTCCTCCATGAAATGCGCGTAGCCAAGGAGGAAGAGGCACTCGGCGGCCATTTGGTGATCCGGCCGAACCTGCAACACTTCGGTGAAGTGACGGATCACGTCGGGCCAGCGCTTTTCTTGGGCAATCATTTGACCCACCAACATCGTGAGGTCGTCGTAATAGGTGCCCGCCGGGTATTTATCCATATACTGCCGGGCGATGGTGTAACAGCGGTCGTTGGGCTGGATGCGCGAGGCACAGACAAACGCTAAATAGAGCGATTCCTCGGCTCGTTCCTTTCCAGCGATGGTGTGGAGGTGGAGAAACCCTGCACACGCCTCGCGGTAGCGGAGCGCCTCCATGTAGCCTCGGGCGAGACGGTAGAACAGGTCTTGATCGTAATTCTCGACCTCCGCGAGCGATTTGAGTTCGAATTCCGTATCGCCAATCCACTCCATGATCCGCATCAGTCGCCGGGGATCGGTCATGAAGCGTTTCTCATACTCCGCGAGCCGCTTGAGGTATTCGAGATGGGACTCGGTGCGCATCTGCACCTCTTCGTAAGGAAATACCAACCGATAGAGCCAGAACGCCTCACGATAGCGTTCGTCGCCGAACAATTCGTCGCCCGCCTCGATGGCCGAAAGATTGAAGGCGATCGAGCGCGAGGCGTGGGAGTCACGCCGCAGCAGAAAGGGGATCATGGGGTAGAGCTGATCAAGCGTCAGCGTCTTCAAATACGACGTGGCCAGCAGCGTGGCGGCCCGGTTGCGGCGCAGGAAATCGGGGGCTGTGCGGAAGGCGTCGCGCAGCGGTTCGCGTGCCGCCGCCCAGTCGTCCAGAGCCAGGTAGCAGCGTGCGATTGCGGCATGAATGTCGGCGAGCATGTCGAATCCGTAACTGAATTTGGCCAAGGCCGCCTTGTAGGCCTTGATCGCCTCTTGATGCTTGGAAACAAAGCGCAGGCTGTCAGCGATGTAAACAAACGATTCGGAAAGACGCGCCCCGCGGGGGTATTTCTTGCAATAGGCGACAAACGCCTGCTCGGCTTGTGCAAACTGCCCGGTGAGGAAATAACAGAGGCCGAGGTTGTAGTAGACCGCCTCCATCTCGGCCAGCCCCTGTGTGCTCGTGACAGATCCCAGAGTCTCGATAAGCATCTGGAATTCAGGGATCGCCGACTCGAACTCGCCCAGAGTGAATTTTTTGAAGGCGCTTTCACGCAATTCGCGCACGGTCGCCTGGATCTGCCCGAACGCCGGCATGGCGAAACACAGGGCCGCCAAGACCCAGACGACGACCCGCAGTCGCCCGGCTCGTGATAGATAGATTGTTTTCTGCACGCCGCTCAATCTCCGGGAAACGCCGTTGACAAACCCAAAACGATCAGTAGCGCTAGAGTATCACGAGTGGCAGTGCCCCGTCAATGAGACGAAACAGTCAACAGCCGATGCGCCACTCGGTGCGAGGTGTGTGGTGCAACGGGTTGCGGGATCTTTCAGGCTCACTCGGTCAGCGGGCACCAGTCGTGGACGGACCAACGACCGGTGTAAGCGTCGCGGATGACGGTGACGGCGGCACGCTGGTCGGCCAGGACGCGCTGGGTGGCGGTGCCGATCGGTGGCGAGAGGCGTTGGGCTGCGACAATGATGACGAAGAGGTTTTGCCGGAAGGTTGTCTGGTCGACTAGGCCGCGCAGCAGATCCTCGACCATCTGCCCCCGCGGCAGTGTTGTGATATCGGTGAACACAGCCGGATCGGTCTCATCCAGCCCGATAGACGTCTCGCGAAGCACGGCGTCCAGGGCCGGGGCGAGTACGGGGAAGAGATCTGAGAACGTGTTCCAGCTGGTGCCGGGATTGGCATTGGTCCAGGCCGTGCGGGCCTCGACCCATGCGCGGGTGAGTGTTTCATACGCGGGGGTGTCGGCATGGCCGATGGGGCGTGAGAAGACCGGATCGCGAAAAAACGCGGCAAGCACTTCCGGGTAGGGCGAGTTCGGCTGCAGGCGACTGGCGGATGCCTTCTCCAGACGGTTGGTCGGAAGCGTCGTGAAGCGGTCGAGCAAGGCGGCTCCTTCAGCCGTTGCGAGCGCCACCGTGCCGGTGCCTGCTTGCGCAAGCCCGAGATAGCCGAGTTCGCCGACGGATAGCATCGGGCGATTCAAATGAAAGCGCGGGTACTCGAAGCCGCTCTCGAGGGTGGCATTGCGCTCCCACAGGGTCGGCGGGCCGTCGAAATCGCCGTCGTCGGCCACCCGGTTAAAGAAGGGGTTTCGTGCTTGCCAGGAGCCGGTGTCGGTCCATTCGAAAATATCGACAGTATCGACAGCCTCGAAACCCGCTGGAGCGACGAGCAGGGCCTCGTCGACGCAGACGTGGACGTTCGGCGTGGTGTTCGTGTCGAGGAGGTAGAGGCGAGGCCAGATGTAAAGGGGATGGGCGGGCCCGAGTGGTGGATGTCTCGGCGGATCGCCCTCAGGCTCGAAGACGACCAGTCGCGTGGATACGGCGACATGGACTTGCCGATCCGGACTGTACAATACCGGGATGACGTTGGTGAAGCCGAAGGCTCCGAGGCCTTCGGCTGGCCCTGGGACAGTGGCCCGATCAGGGATGTCGGCGCGGTTGGTGTAGATGCCGACCGCCAGCACCAGATTTTCAGGAGCGGTGTCCGGTTCGAACGGATACCACAGTTCCACCGAGACGCTGTAGGCGTCTCCCCCGACCGCGTTCACCGCCACCTCGTTGATCATGGGGAGATCCTCAAAGCCGTAGGGGATGCGTGACGGAGGCAGCGGCTCGGGGGTGCCATCCCGTTGACGGTATTGCGGGATGCGGTCGGCATCGAGCAGGTTGAGGAGGTTCCAGGTGAGTTTCTCGGCATGACCGTCGTCCGTGAAACCGGCGTAAGAGAAGTTTTGCGTCACGGCCGCATACCACGGTTCGAGTGTGTCGGCGGCGAGCCAGGGCATTCCGACAGCAGGGTCATAGGCGAGCGGTGCCTCGCCCTCCGCGAGAGTCGACAGCCTGTTGGTCCAACTGTTCACATCGAATTTATTGATGACGCGCGTGCTGAAGAGCCCTGGGGCCGGAGGGGTGTTCGTGACGAATTCTGTCCGGACCGTAAAGAACTGCTCGGGGTCTGGGTCGTGGGCGAGGTAGAAGGTGTGGTCGCGCAGCTCGGGTGGCAGGTGGATCTGGGCGGCGTAGCGGGCGGGACTGGCGTCCATCGCGTTGGTTGGGACCGGCGGGAGAAAACCGGAACAGTCGATGATGAGGTAGGCGACACGGCTCATGACAACGGTGTCGATGAGCGGCGCGAGGGGGTCGGTTTGCTCTCCGGGTTCCGAGCTTTCCGTCAAGACGCTGGTGACAGGCACCCAGATCGATTCGACCGCAGCGGCGTTGCTGTGGACCGCGCCGGGGACCAGATTGGTTACGGCACCTGTGAAGAGTTTGACGGAGGTGGCGGGGAAGGAGACGCCACTTTCCTGCAGGTAGAAACTGCCCAGACAGGCTCCGGAGGAAGGGGGTGCCTGCGGCGTGCCGTCCGGATCATGATAATCCCACCACGCAATGGGATAGACGCGCTCGTAGAGCTGCCAGGTGACATCTCGCATGGCCGAGGCCAGCGCGACCGGGTGGATCCCGCGGAGGGTGGCGCGGTCGGCTTCGAGCCGCGCGGTGGCGCGCTCGAGTCGCATGGAGGCGATGAAGGCAATGGCCGCCACGCAAATCAGGGCCAGGATACCGAGCGTCATCACGAGCGCCACGCCGGAGCGGGAGGACTGACGAGCGGCGAAAGGGTGCGGGCTTGTTTTTTGGGGTGTGTCCAAGAGTCCTCCTTTCTTATCTGCTGAATCGAAAATATCGACATTATCGAGATTATCGGATCGCTGGCGCCGCGTCAGTCGCGGCCAAAGACCACTCCCGTGAGGTTGCTGGTGAGGTTCTCCACAAAGACCGCGGTCGGCAGAAACGTCCGGTTGGTCGCGATCGGCAGGATCGCGCCGCTCCAGCCGAGGCTCACCCAGTTGGTGTAGACGCCGGTGGTCGCGGTGTAGACCCGCGGGGTTTCGGCAAAGGCGTGGCGGCTGTCGTTGAACAGGAAGGCAAAGCCACGCTCGATCTCGACCGAAGAAGCCAGATTGGTCGTGTCGTTAAGAATGACGACGGCCGTGAGGGTGGTCACGGCCGGGGTAGTGGTGGTGACGATGTTCGTGAGCACGAGGTGTTCGATGGCGTTGGTCGGGGCGATGTCGAGGCAATTGGAGATGAAGAAAACCGCTTGGTTCGCCACCGCCTCGCCCAGACCGTTGGTGACCGCACCGCTGATGGAGAGGTCGCACGGAAACCAGATGAAATCGGCGGAGGTGTTGCTCCTCGGTGGTGCGCTGAAACGAACAAAAGGCGGGTCGTAGACGCCGTGGCTGTCACCGCCGCTGCTGTGGGTGGGGTTGATGAAGAGGATGCGGTCTTCCCCGGTATGGTACCACTGGTGCGGGGCGGATATCGTGTAGGTGCCGTTGCTGATTGCCGCCGTGCGACCGGGGTAAATCCCGGACGGGATTTCGGCGCGGTCGAGGCACTGGGTGTAGAGATGGAACGCGCGCGAGAACGGAACGGTGTGGGTGTCAAAGGTGGCACGATAAACGGATCCGGAAATCACCGCGTTCGGAAGCCATCGGAAGCGTGTGTACGCCGATTCGGTGACCGTGTTGAAACGGACGGGGCTGTTGAAGAAAACGCCCACAGTGTCATCTTCATCGTCATCCCAGAACCAGACGGCGTTGAGGGTGCCGCTCCAGCCGTACGGCACGGGGATCGTGTAGCGGCCGACATCGGCGGTGATGTCATCCCGCGTGATGCCGTCGCCGGCGGCGCGGAGGCGTACGCCGTCCACGGGCGTCGCGCATTCGCCGCAAACCACCTCGCCCGTGAGGACCAGGTCCGGCGGGAACCAGATGAAATCACGGTCGGTCTGGTCCTCGAGGACATCCCGAAAGAGATGGTGTTCGCCAGCCGCGCCGGTGCCGATGGCTTCGAACCGGCCACCGGGCGTCCGGGGATGGATAGGCGTGACACGCGCCTCCGAGCCGTCGTAAGGCCAACCGGAATCCACGCCGATGCGGTAGGTGCCGTCGCTGCCGGTGATGGCTTGTCCGGCCATGGGGAAGTCGAGGATCACGCCTGGGACAGGTTCGGCCGTTCCTTGGCGGGTGATGAGGCCCGAGAGGGTGATGTCGCTTTCTCGCCAGATGAAATCGAAGCCGTCGCGGCTGCCGGATGCGGGCCACCAGACGCGCCACCGCGGGGTGTAGCGTCCGGCGCGGCCGCTGGAGGGTTCCTGTGGCGTGAGGCGGATGGGCCGGCTCGTCTGGCGGGCCGTGACGCCGTAGACGCCTCCATCGGCCTGGATGAACCCGGTTTGTCCGCCCGCGAGGTCGATAGCGACGGTGAGGGGCGTCCTGTCCGCCTGCAACACCTGCCCCGACAGGACGACCCTGTTGGTGGCTGAGACCAGCGGCGGGACGCGCGAATGCGGGAAGGTGACGCGGGCGGTGAGCGGAAGCGTCTGGCGGGCGAGAAAGGCCTTTCGGTCTTCATCGGCCATCCCTGAGGCCTTGCGCAAGGCGTCCGGCGGCACAAGCTCGATCAAGACATCGATGGAAGCCGGGAGGGTGTTGGTTGTGATCGCGGTGAGGGATTCAGCTTCGGGGTCTTCCGCAAGGGCAACGAAACGGAGGCGGGTCACGCCGTCCAGCACCTCGGTGACACGGGTGGTGTCGTTCGTCGCATAGGTGATCTCCCGGATGAGGGTCGAGATGGTGTTGGTTGTTTCGAGTCGCCAGCGCACACGACCATCCGGCGCAACGCCGACTGCAGACGGGGCTGGCGCGACGCGGTCGAATTCCGCAACGTTTGACCAAACGGCGTCATCGTCGTCAAAGGCCCATGGAGGACGGGTGGGCTCGTGGGCGAGGACAAAGGCATGGGAGAGGCTGGTGGCATGCAGGAGGTCTTCGACGATGAGGCCGAGCGCTGCGCGGCCCCGGCCCAGCGTTCGGGTGCGCGACGAGGCGCCCTGCCAGGTGTCAAAAGCGTTGTTTGTGCCCACGATCAGCGCGCCGACCAGAAGCATGAAGATAGCCATGGCCGCGATCAACTCGATGAGCGTAAAGCCGGATCTCGGGGGGGGGCGCGCGGGCAACGCTTTCGATACTGTCGATAGTATCGATTTTATCGGTTTCCGATCAATCTTCAACCACGCGGCCATGGTTCAGTCCTTGGTAGGGGATGAATGTGAGGACGCTGTGCGATCGATCGCGGCGGTCGAACGCATTGGGCCAGATGTGGAGCGTCACGGCGACCAGGTTCACGTTCGTCGCGGGGCCGGTGACGTATTCGTAATCCGCGCCGATGTAGAGCGCGTTGGTGGCGGTGGCGGTGATCTGAAGTTGGGCGGTCCATTGGCGGGTTCGGTGGGTGTCGACAAACGCCAGACGGGTGACGGTGCCATCGCCGTAAAGACGGGGCGTGTCGTTGATTGTTAAGGGGTCGACGCTGACGGCGTCCACGTATCCGGCGGGGATGTTCGTGGCGGTCTGAAAGGGGATGGAGACGCCGTCTGTCGTTGTAAACGCCAGCCAGAACGCAGCCCAGTCGGACGGGCCGCCCGAGGCGCACAGAGTATCTGAGACGCCGCGCAGCGTGGTGAAGACATCATCCGCGAGGAGGGCACAACGGGTATCGTTCTCGGCGTCAACCGCTCCCTGCACGGCCAGGCGGCCGAGGCCGATGAGCGCGAGAAAGGCGACGCCGATGATGAGCGAGGCAAAGGCGATTTCGATGAGGGTGTAGCCTGCGCGGCGTCGGCGTGAGCGCGATACGATCACGGGCGTAGTGTTCATAGTTCACCTTCCAGACTGCGCGGGATGCCGGTGAGAGGGTCCAGGCGGATGCTGCGGGAGGTGGATGCGCCGTTGCGGGTGATTCCGATGGTGACGACCACCGGGTCGCTGTCGAGATCGGGCTGGGTGCGGCCGTCGGGGAGGAATTGGATGACAAACGGGCCGAGATCCGGATGGATCGTCGCCCATGCATTGGAAACCGAGAGGGACGAGCGCAGGGGGAGGAAGGTGGTTTCGGAGACAGGCGTGTTGAAATCGTTGGTAAAAGCGAAGCAATACCCTCGAGGCGGGTAGCCGGGCGCGTTCGTTGTCACCCCGAGGGCCAGCCCGATGGGCATGCGCCTGAGAATGGCCATCTGGCGCGCGTGGGAAAGCGCTGCAGTGATCTGGTCTTCGGCGCCCCGGACCGCCGCGCCGTGTTGCCAGCCCAGAAACGCCCCCGTCATCGCGCCGAGGATCAGCAGGAGAATGGCGAGCACGGATGCCAGTTCGAGAACGGAGAAGCCGTGTCGGCCAGTGCGTGTGCGCACAGTCATCGGGGCACCCCCGCGGAAAAGATCAGGTTATCGGCGTCTGAGACGATGCGGCCGGGAGGACCGAAGGAGAAGGCGACGACATCGCTCCATCCGACCGGGCGTCCCGCGATCTCGTCTGGGGGATGGATCACAATCGCGTAGGGGGTTCCCCAAGGATCGAGAAAGCGATCACCGTCTCGGAGGCGCGAGTCCGGGATGTCCAGAAAGCGAATGCCGCGGGGGTTGGCGCTGTCATCGGCCGGTGTCAGGGCGAGAATGACGTCAGCGAGGTCTGGCGCGCCGGATGCATCGAGATTGAGCGCCGCCGGATTGGCCCACGCCGGGAGGTTGGTTCCGACGATGAGGAAGGACGAGGTCCCCGTATCGTCGACAATGGCTTCGAGCCCCGGCCAGAATCCGTAGGTCTGGCGGTAGCGGATGATCGCCTGGGACAAGGCGGTTGCGTCGGCTGCCGCCTGTTTCTTCTGGGCGGCGCGGATGCTCAGTTTCACGGCGGGGAGAATCAAGCCGAAGAGGGTGGCGAGGATCACCATCACCCCGAGCAACTCGACGATGGTAAAGGCGCGTTTCATTTACTCCACCCAACTCCCAAAATAGCGCGGCGGACCGCCGTCTGCGGCTGCGCCCACGCTGTACTCGGGATTCTCGGTCCACACGACGACCGAGCGGAAGATGTTGGTCGCCGGCACCCCAAATTCGCTTGGAAAATGAACCGTGATCTGATTATCGCCATTGCTATCGAAAATGACCACATAGGTGTTGGGGGTCTTGCCGGCGAGGGGAATCGTGCGATCACGCCCCCAGGCGTTGACCGGATCGGCCTGGGCATTGAAGCGGGCGAGTTCGAGGAACGCGATCTTATCGGCGTTGTAGGTCGTGATGCCGGCGGGGATCTCGACGATGCTGGTGATGTTCGATCCTTCGAGCATCCGCGCGAGCGGGGCGAGGAGCTCGTACTGGGCATCCCCATTGACATCCGTGCGCGGGACATCGCCGATCATCTCCGCGTTCGGCCAATACTGATAGTGCGCGTAAAATTGCTTCCAGGCGGCCTCGATGTTTTTAATCTCGCCGCAGGTGATGGTTTGGCGGCTGAAGCGGCGGACGGCGCGCACGGTGCTGACGAGCATTCCGAGGATAATGCTGATGATGGAGATGACAAGCAAGAGTTCGACGAGGGTAAAGGCGCGGCGGCCAACCGCGCCCAATCCGAAGCGGGAGCCGTCCGTCACGAGGGGTGTGCGGACGTCAGTTTGAAAAATAGATGTTGTCATGGGGTGTTTCTGGATTACCGTCCGGGCCCGCCGAATACAGGGAATGGCTTGACGCGGTGGCTGCCGCGTTGGTGCGGGCCTCGTAGAAATAGAACTGCCGCCACGGGTCCTGAAGCGGCATGTCGCGGAAGAATGCGGTCATGGCGAGCGTGTTCGACCCAGCACCGGCGGCGGCGTAATCCGTTGGCTGTTCGGCGACCGTGAGGCGTGTGATCGGAACCGTATTGGACACAAGGCCACCAACGGTGTCGTCGGGGGACGTCGGATACTCGCCGAAGGTGTCGTGCCACCGGCTTAAAGCCACGGACCATTCGCCGAGATCGGCCCGGGCCTGGTTGATCCGGGTGGCCGTGTCGGCATAGCGGCCGAGGCCGATGACCAGCCCGATCAGGATGGCGAAGATGATCATGACGAAGAGAACCTCGACGAGGGTCAGTCCGGCGCGGGCACCCGCCGCAGTCCGATTTCGGGGCGACGCGCCCGGAACGCCGAACCCTGAACCCCGACCCCTCATGCTAGACCTCCATCCGGCCGGCGACGCGCAGCACCTCGTCGACCGAAGTGCGGCCCTCGATGACGCGGAGCCAGCCGTCCTGGCGGAGCGTCACCATGCCGTGCTTCAACGCTTCGTCCTTGATGATGTTGGCGGGCTGGCGGGAGACAACGAGCGCGCGCAGCGGATCGTTCATGATCATCACTTCGTTGATGGCGCTGCGACTGCGATACCCGGTGAAATTGCAGTTGGGACAGCCGTGGCCGATGACAAACCGGGCGGAGTCGATGCGGTCCGGGTAGAAAGCGGCGATCTCGTCGCGGAGCGGCTGCGGCGGGTGGAACGGCTCGGTGCAAAGCGGACAGACGCGCCGCACCAACCGCTGGGCAACAATGCCCTCGACGCACGAGGCGATGAGGTAAGGCTCAACCCCCATGTCGGTCAGACGGGTGACGGCCGACGGGGCGTCATTGGTGTGCAGCGTGGAGAGGACGAGATGGCCGGTGAGCGACGCGCGCACCGCAATGTCGGCGGTTTCGGAGTCGCGGATTTCACCGATCAAAATCACGTCGGGGTCGTGACGGAGGATCGAGCGCAAGGCTGTGGCAAACGTCAAATCGATTTTGCTGTGAACCTGCATCTGGCTGATGCCGGCCATCTGGTATTCGACGGGATCCTCGACGGTGATGATCTTGACCCCGGTGGTGTTGATCCGGGAGAGAAGGGCGTAGAGGGTTGTCGTCTTGCCGCTGCCGGTGGGGCCGGTCATCAGGATGACCCCGTGCGGGAGTTCGGTGAGCTTGGCGATTTTGGGAAGTTGGTTGGATGAGAGCCCGAGCTTGTCGAGGTCGACCGAAATGGAGCCGCGGTTGAGGATGCGCAGACAGCAGGTCTCGCCCCATCCGGTCGGCAATACCGAGACGCGTAGGTCGTAGTCGCTCGCCCCGCAACGAACCTTGATGCGCCCGTCGTGGGGTTTGCGGCGTTCCGTGATGTCGGCGTTGGCCATGATCTTGACGGCCGAGGCGACGGCGCGCTTGAGGCGCTCCACGCCCTTGGGCAGGGGGATCTCTTGCAGTATGCCGTCCACGCGGTAGCGGAGGCGGAGGGCGTGCTCAAACGGCTCGATGTGAATGTCGGTCACGTCCATGCGGATCGCCTCGGCGATCACCATGTTGATGAACCGGACCATACCGGTCTCTTCGGTGTGGACGGCGATGTCTGCGTCGCTCGCGACGTTCTCGGCGTCCTCGGCCTCGGCAATCAGCTGGTCGATCGTCTCGGCGCCCAAGCCATAGAAATGGGTCAGCGAGCGGGCAACATCGGTCGTGGGGACGAGCACCCAGTCGATCCCGGTATCGAGCACCATCCGCAGGCCATCTACGGTGGTGAGCGAAGGGACACGGTTCACGGCCAGGGACAGAATGCCGCTGTGAAGCGTCAGCGGGACGATGCGGTGGCGCAAGGCGATTTTGGCCGGAACCTTGGCGACGGCGTCAGGATCGATCTTGAACTCGCCGATATTTTTAAAAGGGATGCCGCTCAACTCGGCGAAGCGCGCGAGGAGCGCCTTCTCGTCGATGGCCGATTCATCGAAAAGCAGGGTGTCAAGGGTTTTGCCGGTGAGCGAGGCGCGCCCCTGCATCTCGCCGAGCTGGGCCTCGGTGAGCAGGCCGTCCTGAATCAGGCGTTCGGCCAGTTCGAGCACCATGCCGGCGTCGTAATAACGGAGAAAGGCGCCGTGATCGGGGCGCTTCTCGTCCGGCCGGTTGGCGGCCGCCAAAAGAGGGGTGTCGGGTTCGCTCATGGCTTCGTCGGCTCCGGGGGCAGATCGATGGCTTCATTGATGGCCAGGAGAACCTCTGTGCCACTCGGGAGGAGAAGTGTGGCGTGACGGATATCGGCCTCCACAAGGGTGGCGCCGCGCAGGGTGTCGCCGGGCAGCTTGAAGACCGAGGTGTCGGCGATCGAGTCGTGGAATAGAGCCGCAGTCCGGCCGTCTGGCCGCTTGAAAAACCCCGTGTAGGTCAGTCGGGGCGCGACGACCGGGGTCGCGACGGCACCCCCCGTGGTGTTATTGGGAGACGGACGCAGGTGAGCGAACAAGTTGGTGGCGGAGAACGTTATCGGGTTGTTCGTCAAAAGGTTCGGCCGTGTCCACGTGCCTTTCCTGATGGCCTCAAGCGTGTCGGGATTGGCCGCGAGTGATTCAAGGGTGGGCCGAAACGGATTGACCGGCAATTCATGCACGGCGGCGAGCTGGTTGGTTGCGAAGGCGATGAGACCGAGATCCTTGCCGGGCTTGAACAGCGCGCGCCCCGTGACCGGTTCTTCAGGCGGTGGACGATGGGCGGCGGCAATCTCGACCCACCCCCGCCACGCGGAAACGCCTAGCAAGACCGCCAGCGCCAGCACGAAAAGCGCCTTCGCGTTGGTCTGCATCAGGAATTTCCAAAGTTTTTCCATGTGGATGCTCCCCGAATTTACTCAAAGACAAGCGCGCTGAGGACCGCCTGAATCCGCAGGCGCGATTCGAGATCGGGGCCCGACATCGCCCGGATGGCGTGAAAAGCGAAGACGCGGTCTTCCTCAAAGACGGACTGGAAGAGCTGATAGAGATTGACGAAGTCGGCGTCGAAGGTGACCTGGACCGGATATTCGGTGAACACGATGCGGCCGTCCGGACCGGGATGTTCAACCGCCCCCATCGGCGCGAGTGCGACCAGTTGCTGAATGCGGTTGTCGAGGGCGAGGTCGGCCAGGTATTCGACGGCCTTGAGCTGGAGCATACGGTCGCGGATCTGCGCATGGGTGGCGAGGGACTCGTCAAGCCCAAGATCGACCGGGATGAGCGGGATGCCGAGCGAATCGGACTTGGCGAGGAGACGCTGGCGGGTATTGAACAGCTCGACCTTGTATTCGATGCGCGCGACATTGGCGCGGCGCAACGCCTTCTGATTGGAGAAGGTGGCCAGCCTCAGGCACGCGGCCGTCCATTCGTTCTGCAGACGCTGTTCGGCCAGAGTCTCCTGCTCGGCCACCTCCTTCAGGCTTTCCATGCTCAGGTTCGCGTAGGGGCTGCTGGCCAGTTGCTGGCGAATCTGTTCGTTTTCGGCGCGGACGCGCATCTGCGGCTGAAGCAGCAGGGTCCAGACCAGCACCAGGCCGAGGACGGCGAGAAAAAGGATCAGCGCGACCTGCTGGCGCTCGGAAATATGGGGGCGTCGGATCATGGGCGTTTCACCTCCAGGGAGATGACAAACCGCCTGAATACCGGCAGGGTGGCGAGATCAACCGACCCGGAGAGTCCGACGGGCGGCAACACACGATCATCGGCGCGCAGGTCGACCGCAGCGACTCGAGGGGAGGTGCGCAGACGGCTGATGATCTTCTTCACCGAATCCCAGCTCGGGTCGGTCGTGTAGCCCTCAACGATGAAGGTCTGGGTCGCCGCACGGGGCGCGAGGACACCCGACGCGGGTGCCCGCACGGGCGCGGGGACCGGCAACGGCTTCGCCTTGGGCGGTGCGAGGGTGATGGGTGAAAAGCGGGACCCGCCCGAAGCCGGTCGTCTGGCGGCGGGAGGCGTGTGATCGGGGGCTTGCGGGGTGTAACTCGATTCGTCACAGAAGAGAACGATCCAATCGTCGGGCCCCATGCTGTTGGCGACCCAGGTGAGAGCCTCGCGGGCCAGCGGCGCGTTCATCAGCAGATCCAGCACGAGATCGGCGCGGGTGCGGTGGTTGCTGGCGCGACTGCGAATGGCGCTGATCTGTTTGTCGATCTGCTCGCGTTCGAGTAGATGCGTCCGCTCATCCTGGAGCAGGCGAGCTTCGCGCGCGAGCGCTCGCAGGCCGCCAACCGTGAAGACGCCGAGGGTGAGCGCCGCGCAGATGGCCGCCGCGATCCAATAGGGCTTTTTGTCGCGGAAGACGACCTCATCCCGGAGGTGGCTGGGCAGCATCGAGAGATGCGTGGCACCCAGTTCCAGAGCGGAGACGGCCAGGCCGACCGCGAGGCTGAATGGGGAGACCGCAGCACGCGACGTCGCGTCATCTTCCGCCAGATCCGTACATCCCGGAAGTTCCGAGGCCAGGCATACCGGCAACTTGAAGCGGTCGGCGAGGACGTCGCGCAGGCCGGTCAGCGCGGCGCCGGCGCCGGCGAGAACGATCTGGCCAGGGGCCAGGGCCGGCGAGGTCAGGGTGCTGCGGCAGACGCTCATGCACGAGGCCACCTGAGAAAGCCAGCGGTCGACCGCAGGCTTGAGAATGGCGGCCGTCTCGCCCGTCAGGCCGTCGGCGTGTTTGCGGATTTCGGCCTGATGGGCCGAGATGCCGGCCGCCTGGGCGAGGGTGTCGGTGAGGGCCTTGCCGCCGATCGGGATGGAGCGGGCAAAGAGCAGCCCAGCCGGGAGCCCGACCGCGACTTCGGTCTGCTGGTGGCCGATGTCGAGGTAGAGATTGGGCGTGGCATGGGGTCCGGCGATGCGTTCGAGGCGGTTGAAGAGGGCCACGGGCGCCGGCACGAGGTCGGCAGGCCGGACCCCGATCTGCGCGGCGAACTGGATGGCGCGATCAACGATGACCGGGCGGGCCATGGCCATCAGGTAGTAACGATGGGCCGGATCGGTCGCGAGACGGTAGTCGGTGACGTCAAAGGTCATCGAGTCGCCCGCCATGTCATTGAACGCGGCCAGCTCCATCGCGGCGACCTGACGGGCGCTGCGGGGATCGGCGTGCGGGATCTTGCCCGGCTGGAAGATGGTGCTGCATCCGGGCAAAGCGATCGCGCAGAACTGCCGGGTCAGCCCGCACTTGGCGATCCAGGCGCGAATGATGCCCGCCGAATCCTGAACATCGGGCGGGAGGGCCAGGTGCTCGGTTCGAACGACCACGGGCTTGTGATCGCGAATGCACACCCACGCGGCCCGGACGGTCCGGGAGCCGATGTCGAGTCCAACGATCTGTTTGATGCGCGGCATAGGGGTTGTGTTAAGTCGATACGATCGACGCTTTCAAATCATTCAGGGGGCGCCAACAGAGGTTCGGGCTGGTGTTCCTCGATGCCGAGTTCCTCGCGAATCAGGGTCGTCGGCACCTCGGTTCCGGGAATGGTGCGAGGGGTGAGTGGGATCAAGTCCTCGCCCATGTCGGAGATGAGGGTGGCGGTGACGAAAATGATCAGATTTTCGGTGATGTCTTCGTCCGACCTGGAACCAAACAACCTGTTGATGAGGGGGATGCGGGAGATCCAGGGGATTCCCTTGTCGTCATGGGTCTGCTCGCTGGTGACCAGACCGCCCAACACGACCGTCTCGCCACTGCGCACAACGACCTCGGTCTCTATCGTTTTGCGGTTAAATATGGGGAGCTTACCCATTAACGAGAAATCGTTGCCCGCGCCGCTCGGGGTCGGTTTGTAAGCGTCGGCCCAGGCTTTTCCGTTCTCCACGTCGCTGATCTCTGGCAGTAGAACGAGGTTGATGGTCGAAAGATCGGCGCCCACACTCGGGGTTACTTTCAACTGATAGCCCAGCTCTTTTACGACGGCGTCTCCCTCTGGAACCGGCTGCGATTGATAGGTCGTACGATTCTCTTCGGTTTCATTTAAAACCTCAGCCAGTTCATAGTTCTCGTAATAACGGAACTCCTGACCGATAAAAATCGAGGCGGTCTTGTTGTTGACGGTCGTCAGGCGCGGCACGGTGAGCGTGCGTCCTTGTCCGGATGATTCGAGGGCGTTGATCACGGCACGGAGACGGATCCGGTCGATCACACCGAAATAACCCGCAGTCAGCCCCCCCTCGACTGGCGCGCGTCCCATGAGAATATCCCTTCCCGCAAGCGAGATATCTGGAGCGCCTTCAGTCGACTCGGTCAGGTCCAGCGTGTTCTCAAACCCCTCCGCGCCGGTGCTGACAGGGGATCCGAAAAGCCAATCGATGCCGAGTTTTTGCAGGTCGTTGACCTTGGTCTTGACGAATCGCGCTTCGATGAGGACTTGGTTGGGCCGAACGTCCATGGCGTTGATGATCGCCTCGGTGGAGACGAGGTTCTCCTTGGTATTCTTGACCAGCAGGACATGGGCGCGGGGATCGAAGAGCATGTCGGATCCTTCGGGCTGGGGAACGAAGCGGGTGATCGCTTCGATCATGGAGGGCTCACCCGTGCTGGCACCGGCGGCAGTGCCCAGGACGGTGCCCCCGGGGACTTCGGCGCCTGAGAGGCCCTTGCGCAGCCGGTAGACGCGGGTTTCAAGGGGAACAGGGCCGTCGGTCGGCAGGCGCGAGGTGGCCCAGATGAGCGTCTCGCCGACGTTGAAGGAGACGTCGAGGTTGCGGCCGATGAACTCGAGCAGCTCGCGCAAGGGGGTGTTCTCGGTGTGGATGGTGAGCGTCTTGCTGGAAACATCGCTGTCGGATACGAGGTTGATGCCCGATTTACCGAGTTCGTCGATGATGTCGGCCAGGCCGACGTCCTCGAGATGCATGGAGATCTCGTTGGTGAGAGCCTGCTGCATCTGGGTTCGCGGCGAGTCGTGTGAAGAGACGTCACCGATGATGTGGCGCGAGACGCCGTAGGTGTCGGGGACGATGCCGTGGCGGCGGGCATCCTGGGTCATGGCTTCGTGCGAGGCGGCGGCGCGTGCGCTGATCGACGCGCTGCGCTGCTCGTTCAGCCGGGTCAGGATGCGGCGCTGCAGGTCCGGGAGACCGGGCGTGAGGGGGTCCTTGCGGGCGATCTCAATGCACGCCATGATCGCCTCGGTCGCGCGTCCGCGCTGAAACAGCTCTTCAGCATCGCGCACCGCCCGTGCGGGAGGCTCGGCTGCGGGCCGTGCGGACACGGCCGGATCGGACGTCGTGCAGCCGGCGAGCGTCAGCAACGCGGCTGAGAGAACGCAACGGAAGGAGCGTCGCAGGAGGAGTGTTTTCATAAGCGGTGACGGGTTATCGGTTATTGGTTGGTCGCTTCTGCGTGGTGATCGGATCTCTGAACAGGGGCAATCGCTGGTTTCAAGATATAGCAGTGTACCGTGAGCAGAGAGAATGGTAAAGCATTACTGCTCGCCGGGTTCGGGCATTCCCTCCCACCAGAGTGGACCCACATAAACGTTGCCCGCGTAGGCGACGTTGATGGTGATGCCCTCATCAGAGAGTAATTGGCCCGTTTTGGCCGCCACATCAGCATAAGCCGGTATCCGGGATTCCTTGTGATGATGATAGCAGCGGACAATCGGGAGCTTCGACTGGCTGTAAGGGGCCGGAACAGCCGGAGCCACCCCGCCACCGTTCGCGGCATCGCCGAAGCGAAGCTGCTCCTCCTTGGCTTCCCACCATTTGCGTTTCGGAACCTGCGAGTCCCAGGAACACTCGGCATATGAAAACTCGTAAAAATAGCTGTTGGCGCGAATGTCGGTATTTTGCGCCTCGTGCCGCGCATGAATCTCGGAGTCGTTGTCGATCACTTCGGGAAAACGCTCCGGCTCCGCCTTTTTGGGGAGATCGGTCGGCCTGATCGGCCCCAGCCCCTTCCCTTTGTCGCTCCGGCAGACAAACACCCGTTTGTCATCCAGATACTCGGGGTAGAGATTCGAGAGCCAGGGCGGGTTGGCGCCGTTGTGCTCGCCGCGGTAGACCAGAATCGCGACGCCCATCTGACGCAGGTTCGACTTGCAGTCGGTCTGGCGAGCCTGACGCCGACCCGCACTCACCACGCTGGCCATCATGGTGGAGAGAATGGCGAGGATGAACATCACAGCCAACATCTCCAGCAGCGTAAATCCGGAACGGAAAGACGATTGCCAAGGCCTTTGGATCCGCCTCCAGGCGCCATCATAGAGCCGATCAAAATCACCATCGTTAGCCAAGGGCTGGCACGGATATTGCGAATGTTTCCATTGAAGGGGGGGACGGACTTTGGTACGCTCTCCCCCCCGTTCTATGGCTGGTTTCCTATTCACACAAGGAAATAACGCAGGATGCGTGCCAAACGGAATAGATGGTTGACAGTCATCAAGACCAAGGGCATTTGGAGTTTGCATTTTGGAGTTTGTCTACAGGGTTGCGCAGATGCCTAGCACCCGCTGCGCGCGGGTGTGGGACGTTGCGCGTCGCGTTTGCGCCAGCCGTCTCGCTGCGCGTGCGCACACGGGAGTGCATACTGGAGTGCGCGTATTCGCGGTTGTTTTTTGCGTGCTGACCATGGCGGCAACCCGGCCCGTTGTCGCATCCGAGCCGGTTCCGCCCTGGTGTGTGGGAGAGTCGGCGATTCGGATGGTGTTTGTCCGGGGGGCGCAGGATGCGTTTGCCCTGTGCGTCTTGCCGTCGGAAGTGGGCGGACGCCCCGTGGCTGCGGTGAAGGCGGACGCCGCCGGCGAGGCGCAGCCGATACGGGTCGTCGCGGCCGATGACCGGCAAATCCATGTGTTGGTCGACTGCCAGGAACTTCCCGAAAAAGCGATGGTTGCGGTTTACGGCATTGCGGGGGAGCAGCGCGTCGATCCGGAATTAGAGGGTGTTGTGGACCCCACACCGATCCGCGTCGCCGCGCGCCATTCGGTTGGGCAGGACCCGCCCGCGACACTGAACGACCTCAATCGGCTGGTGATCCGTCGGGGTCCGCAATCGACCTTCTTCGTGTTTCCGGATTTCGACGCCGTTGCGGCGGGTCTCGGCAGGTTTTCCAAGGGCGCCGGTTGGGACCGGCCTCTGGCGCTACTGCGGCTGACGTCCTGGCTGGCGGTGCCCCAGGAGGGCCGCTATGTCTTCTCCCTGTCGGGAGAAAACGCCGCTTGGCTGCAGATTAACGGCGAGGAGGTCGTGGGGCAGGAGTACAATTGCGGCCGGCCAACCATCCAGGAGGGCCCTCCGATCACCCTCACCGCCGGCCTCCACCGTCTGATTGTCGACACCGCTGTCCGCACCAACTACAGCCTCGGTGTGCAGTGGCGCCCGGTCGATACCAACGCCGCACGGCCGACGCTCGTCACCGGCGGCGCCCTCATGGAGGGGCGCGTGGAGCGCCGGGATGGCGACCTGCACGTCTTCGCCCGCACGCGGCGAGGGCTGCCCTATCGGTTTCAGGGAATCCCGGCGCTGTTCTGCCCCGTGACGCTCGAGGACGAGAGTGTCTGCTGGTCGGGCGGAACGCTGGCGTATGCGTGGCAGATCAACGGTGCCCCGGTCGGGAACGGCCGGCGTGTCGAAACGATTCTGGTTGCGACCAATGGCACGAATTTCGTGGTCGGACTCACGGTGTCCCGCGCTGCGGATGGAACCAATGGGTCGACGACCATCACCCTGCCCGCCGCAACGGTTCCGGCCGCCGAATACCGCCTCTCATCGGTGTTGATTGGAGCGCCGGCGGTGTGCTATGGCAATGACCCCGTGAACCCGGAAATCCAAGTGCGGGCGACCTCACCGGATGCCACCGATTTCATCCTCCGCGTCGAACTGGACGGCCACGACGGACCTCCGGTCGTCAGCGAGACGCCCCTCACCCTCACGCGCTCGTGGGGACGCGTTGTGTTGCCTGCGGGCGAAGCGGACACCTTTCGTGAGATCCGCTGGCAGGTGCTGCACGCGGGGGTCGTGCTCCACAGCGGCCGCTGGGTCTTTGACGTCCCGCCGTTTGAAAGTCTCCCCGATGCCGTGGACGGTGTCTCGCTCCTGCGCGGGGGGGCTGGCGTGACCCTGATCGCCCGGCGGGCCTCGCGGGGCGAAGATGCCCGTTTCAAGGGTTTGCGTCGCGGACAGCGCCTGCTCTTTCTCGATGGCTTTGTGGCCGCCGCTGGCGTGGTCGATCCAGCGGCGGCGGAACAGCTGGACCGCGCCGTGGCCAACGGACCAGACGGTGTTTCGGTGGCCTATCAACGACGTGGTTTGCAGACGCTGGAGCAGGCGGATGATCCGCGCGGTGGGGCGCGGCTCACGCCGCTCGCCGCTCTGAGGGGAGTGCTGCCCGTCGATGCCGTGCTGCTGGCGCCCGATCTGTCCGGCGCCCGTGACGGTGAAACGCTCGAGAGTTTTGAGCGGATGCTCGCCGCTTTTGCCGGAGCGCTGACCGAGGCTGGCCAGACACACCTGATTCTGGTGGCGCCGCCTGCGTTCGACGTTCTGCCTGGCTGCGGCTGCAAGCCGGGCCCCGCGCCCTGCGTCCATGCTCGCGCCGGCCGCCTCTATGCCGAAATCGTCTACCGGGTGGCCGACGCCTATGGACTGATCGTCGCCGATCTCTACACAGCGTTCTCGCTCGACGCGGGCGATCAGCCGTTGATCGTCGGCGGTGTCCTGACGCCGAGCGGGATGCGCAAGGCGGCGGAGGTGTTCCGCCGGGTTCTTTATCCCATGAATCGATAATATCGACATTATCGATAATCTCGCTATTATCGAAACCATGACTGACCCCGACAACACACCTCCCGATCTGGCCCGCGAGCCGCTGGCACTGGCGCGAATTCATCCCGAGTGGAGCGCCGCCGAGCCCGTGACCCGCCCGCAGTGGCTGGCTCTGGCGGTGCTGGCCGCGGCCCTTGTGACGGGCCTGTGCGTCGCCCCGCTTGCGACGGGGCGGGCGCTGATCTTTTTCTGCACCGCCTTCTATCTGACCGTCACCCTCTACAAACTCTGGCTGATCCGGGCATCGATCAAGCCTGGCGCGTCGCTCGCTTTTTCGCAGGCCGATATCGCCGCAGCCGGGCCGCGCGACTGGCCGCTCTATTCGATCCTGGTGCCGATGTACAAGGAGCCGGAGACGCTGCCGCAGATGGTCGCCGGACTGCAGGCGCTCGATTACCCCGCCGACCGCAAGGATGTCCAGCTTCTGCTGGAGGCAGACGACGCCCTCACCGTCTCCGCTGCACAGGCGATGACCCTGCCGCCCGGTTTCCGAATTACCCTGATTCCGGCCTCGCATCCCCGTACCAAGCCCAAGGCCTGCAATGTCGGCCTCCAGCATGCGCGCGGCCGCTATCTGGTGATTTACGATGCCGAGGACAAGCCCGAGACCGACCAGCTCAAGAAAGCGGTTCTGGCCTTTGAACAGGCGCCCGCCCAGACGGCATGCGTGCAGTCGCGGCTCAATTACTACAATCCGCGCCAGAATCTCCTCACCCGCTGGTTCGCCGCTGAATATTCCGCCTGGTTCGATATGCAACTGCCGGGCCTCGCCGCGCTGCGAACCGTGATTCCCCTCGGCGGCACGTCGAATCACTTCGTCACGGAGGTTCTGCGCGGCCTGCTCGGCTGGGACGCCTACAACGTGACCGAAGATTGCGATCTGGGCGTGCGCCTCTGCCGCGCTGGGTACACCACCTGCATGCTGCAGACGACCACCTGGGAGGAGGCTTGCTCCAGCCTCCGCTTCTGGATTCGACAACGCACCCGCTGGCAGAAAGGGTATATCCAGACCTGGTTCGTCCACATGCGCCGGCCGTTTGGACTGGCGCGCGACATCGGCTGGCTGAATTTTTTCCACTTCCAGCTTCTGGTCGGCGGCGTCGTCTTCTCGGCGCTGGTCAACCCGGTCTTTTGGACGCTGGCGATCGTGTGGTTCGCCGTCCAGCCGATCGGAGTCGCGGCGCTGTTCCCCGGGCCTGTCTTTGCGGCGGGGACGTTCTGCCTGTTCGTGGGCAACTTCGCCTTTGTCTATGTCAACCTGCTCGGCTGCTACAAACGGCGCTATGACGCGCTGCTGCTGTGGAACCTGCTGACGCCGATTTACTGGATGCTGATGAGCTACAGCGGCTGGCGGGCGTTGTTCCAGTTTTTCAGCAATCCGTTCTATTGGGAGAAGACCCAGCATGGGCTCGTTCAAAAATAGACTCTATGATGGCGTCCCCGCCGCGCTGATCGCCTGTGCGATTGTCTGGATCGGACTGCTGACGGCCGGGCCGGGCGACACCACCGCCCTCGCCGTATGCCGGGAAGTGGTGGCCGGCACCGATCAAGGGCGGCAGGCGCTTGTGGGATCCTGCTGGTTCAGCCCGCTCGTGACGGTCGTCGCGCTGCCGTTTGTCTGGCTGCTGGGTGAAACACCGCTGGCGGGGTGGGCGACCGCGTGGCTGGCGTGGACGTTCGCCCTGGTGATTTGCGGACGCATCGTGGAGCGCTCCTGGGCCGGCGTGGCCCTCATGGCCCTGGCGGCCTGCGGCATCACCGCCTCTGGAGGGGGGGCGTCGCCCGCGGCCGCCGTGCCTGCGGCGCTTGCCGTTTTCGCGCTGCGCTCGGCGGCCCTGTGGAGCCGCGAGCAGCGGCTGCGCGATCTGGTGAAACTCGGCGCGGGACTCTCCGGATTGATCCTCTGCGGCATGCCCGTCCTGGGGATCACGCTGGCGCTGGCGCTCGCCGTGCCGCTGGGCGCAGGGGTCGGCGCCGATACCCGGCACCGCCTCCCGGCTGTACTGATTCTGGGCTGGCTGCCGATGCTCTACGCGCTTGGCGTCTGGGTGCTGATGAACAGGCTCATTTTCGGATCGAGCCTGTTTTTCCTGGAAAGTCTGGGCAGCGGTCGGGTTCTGCACTGGAACGGCGCGCAGTGGCTGCCGAATCGGCCGGAAGAGATCGCGGCGACCGCTGCCGCTGCGTATGCGCTGGCGGCGGGCCTGCTGACCCGCAACCGTCGCGCCGTCGCCCTCGGCATCCTTGGTCTGCTCTTCTGGGTCTGGCTGGTGGTGCTGCGCGGCGGGTCGGCGGTATGGGCTGATGCCGCCGGACGAACCGTGCTGATGGTGTCGGGGGCGCTCGCGCTCTGGCATCTCCGACACGGAGGCCCCGTCTGGCGGACGCCCTGGGTGACGGCGGGTGATGTGGCGCTCTTTGGGGTCGTCGCGGTGATCGGTGTGCGGGGCTTGACCGCGCCGGTGGCGCATCCTGCCGGGGCGATTGCAAAGCAGGTGGATGCCGATGTCCATGCGCGTTCGCCTCACGCGCGGGTCTTTGTGTGTGGCTATGCCGGGCTTCAATTGCTCACCGGCTCAGCGAGCGAACGCATCGAGCCCAACCTCGACCTGTATGTTCAGGCCCTCCGCGCCGATTATTACGGCCAAAACCTCTACCTGCTCGTCCCCGCGCCCGTCGGCGCGGCCGCCGCCGAAAACGTCCATATCCGTCACCCGGATCTCTACGCCTCGGGGGGCGGCCGTATGCTCGTCTACAACAATTACGGACCGTGGCGCCTCTTTGAGATCGTCGGCGCGCCCACGGAGCGGCAGTTGGAGGCGTGGCGCGCCGTCACGCGAGGCTCTTGCAAAACCCCTCCGGGGTGTTTGCAAGAGAGAAGTCAGAATACAGAAGACAGGAGTCAGAATAATTGAACACGTTGCCCGTGAGAGGGTTCCAATTCTGAATACTGAATTCTGGCTTCTGAATACTGCGCTTGCAGAACCGACGAAGGAGGTTTTGCAAGCGCCTCACGCGTCAAAATTCACCAGGCCCCGCTCGCGCAGACTGAGATAGCCGGGCGTGTCGGCGCCGGGTGCGCCGATCACCACATGATCCAGCACCTTGATGCCGATGATCCGCGCCGCCTCGACCAGCCGCTTGGTGATGGTGATGTCTTCGGCCGAGGGCGTCGGGTCTCCCGATGGATGGTTGTGAACGAGGATCACGGCGGCGGCGGCGTGGCGGATGGCGCGATTGAACACCTCGCGCGGATGAACCGGGCTGGAATTGATCAGTCCGCGGGTGGCTTCGATCGGCCGGCCGATCAGGCAATTTTTGATATCGAGCAGCAGCACCCAGAACACCTCCTGGGTCTGCTCGCGGGCGAGCGGCGCGGCCAGACGATAGACCGACGCGGGCTCGCGCACCGGAGACGATTTCTCGCCGGGCGTTCGCGCGCAGGCCCGTCGTCCGATCTCGATGGCCGCAGCCAGCTCCATCGCCTTTACCGGCCCCAATCCTTTGATCTTGAGCGCCAGAAGTTCTTCAAAGCCCATTTTGGAAAGGGCCGCCATGCCGCCGGCCCGAACCAGCAGTTCGCGGGCCAGAGCGATCACATTCTTTTTCGGCGTGCCGCTCCGCAACAGGATCGCGATCAGAATCTCATCCGCAACGGCCGTCCCTCCCCGGCGGACGAATTCCTCGCGCGGACGAAGCTCCGTCGGGATGTTCTTGATGCAGGTCGCGCTGGCGCTGTAAGCGGTTGTCGGGTCAAAGACCTCTGAGGATTGCGGCTCCATGTTCCTCCCACTGTTCGTTGACGCGGTCCGCCAGGGCTGCGGCCGATTCCAAGCCCGTGGCGTCCACCCAGACGACCTGCGCCTGATGCCGAAACCACGTCTCCTGCCGCTTGGCGAGCTGACGCGTGCGGATCACCGTGCGCTCGATGGCTTCCGCGCGGGTCATGCGCCCGTCGAGCCATGCGCCGGCCTCGGCATAGCCGATGGCCGCGCGGGCGGTCTCCGACCAGACCGGGAACCGGGCGCGCAAGGCGCGCACCTCTTCGGCGAGGCCGCCGGCAAACATCCGTTCGGCGCGCTCGCGGATGCGGCGATGCAGGACCGGCCGGGGCATGCGCAGCCCCACGATCAGGGGCCCGGCCGGAGGCGCGCTGCGGGGCGCGGCGCCGCCCCCCGCATCGAGACGCTCCAGAGCGCGGATCAGGCGGCGCGGATTGAGCGGGTCGGCCAGCGCCTCCAGCGCCCGCGGATCGCGCGCGCGCAACGCCCGCTGCAACGCCGGGACGCCTTCAGCCGCAAGCACGCCCTGCCAGCGCGCGCGGGCGTCGCCGCCCGCCGCCGGCGCGTCGAGACCGTCGAGGAGCGCCCGGATGTACAGCCCGGTGCCGCCGACGACGATCGGAACGGCTGCGGCCGGCGCGCGGAACGCCGGCGTCACCGCCCGCAGCCACGCGCCCGCACTGTTTGATTCGGAGGGATCGGCGAGATCCAGGCCAAAGTAGGGCACCGCGCCGCGCTCGGCGGCGGACGGCTTGGCCGTGCCGATATCCAGGCCGCGATAGACCAGCATCGAATCGGCCGACACCACCGCCGCGCCCCGGCGTTCCGCCAGAATCTGGGCCACGGCGCTCTTGCCGGTCGCCGTCGCGCCGACGAGGATGAAGGCGGCGAGGCGGTGCAAGTCGCTAACACTGTCTGGTCGTACAGGGATCTGCATGGATAATCGTCTCCCACTCTATCTTCTTGAACGCATCATACTGCAAACCTCTCCACCTGTTCAACGGCAATTTTCGTGATTAATCAG
>VGWG01000002.1 GCA_016873675.1 Lentisphaerota bacterium
GGCGAGAGCAACGATCACGGCGGCCTGGCGCACCAGCGCGGGGGTCAGCAACCGGCTGCGGTGGGCGGAGAGATCGCCGCCGGCATCGCGCAGCGCGGCGACGGCGCCGCCGCTGGCGGGCAGCCCGGGAATGGCGCACAGCCCCGCCGACGCGACCTCCCATCCGGCGTCCGCCCCGAGCGCCTGCCGCAGCAACGCCTCGGCCATGGGACTGCGGCAGGTGTTGCCGGTGCAGACGAAGAGCACGAGGCGTTGGGCCGGTCTGGGTGACATGGGGTTACCGTGAGGCGGCCCGGCGGGCCGATTCCAAGGTGTTGTGAAGCAGCATGGTGATGGTCATGGGGCCGACGCCGCCGGGAACGGGCGTGATCCGCCCGGCGGTCTCGCAGGCCGAGGCGAAATCCACGTCGCCGACGAGCCGAAAGCCGTTGCGCGCCGCCGCATCGGGGATGCGGTTGACACCCACGTCAATCACCGTCGCGCCCGGTTTGATCATGCTCCCGGTGACCGTTCCGGCGCGGCCGGCGGCGACCACGAGGATGTCGGCCTGGCGGGTGAAGGAGGCGAGATCGCGCGTGCCGGTGTGACAAACCGTGACCGTCGCATTGCCGCCGGGGGCCTTGCGCATCAGCAGGTGCGCCACCGGCTTGCCGACGATGTTCGAGCGTCCGATCACCACGGCATGACGGCCTGAGGTCTCGATGCCGCTGCGGACGAGAAGTTGGATGATGCCGTGCGGGGTGCAGGGGAGGTAGCATGGCTCGTCGATAAGCATCCGCCCGATGTTCACCGGCGTGAAGCCGTCCACGTCCTTGGCCGGCGCGATGGCGTTGATCACCGCCTTTTCGTCAATGTGGCGCGGCAGCGGGAGTTGGACGAGGATGCCGTGGATGCGCGGGTCGGCGTTCATGCGGCCGACCTCGGCCAACACGGCGGCTTGCGAGCTGTCCGCCGGAAGCCGACGATCCTCCGAATACATCCCCGCCTCGACGCAGGCTTTCTCCTTGGCTGTCACGTACGAGGCCGACGCGGGATCCTGGCCGACCAGAATCACGCCCAGCCCCGGCGTCACCCCCGTACGGGTCTTCAGCTCCTGCACCTGGCGCGCGATCTCCGCGCGCATCTCCGCCGCCGCCTGCTTGCCGTCAAGGATGATTGCGCCCATAAGACCTTTCGGAAGGTAAAAGCCGGTGCGCTTGCCGGACCGCTCCTGCCGGTGCGGCAGGGGTGGAATTCAGAAGCCAGTGTTCACAGGCAGAGCCGCCGCCGCCGGCGGGAAAGACGCCTCACGCGCCGGGTTCGATCGCGTCGCTCGGGCAGGCGCCCGTGCAAGCGCCGCAGTCCACGCAGGTGTCGGGGTCGATCACATACTTGGGGTCGCCCTCGCTGATCGCTTCAACCGGGCAGGAGTCCTTGCACGCGCCGCAGCGGGTGCACTTGTCGGTAATGACGTAGGCCATGATAGTGTTTCCTTTATTTGTCCCGAGCCGCCGATCCGGTCCCGCAGACAAACACGGGACACCCTGTGACGTGGGAAGGGACACATGATACCCGAAGCGCCGGCTGCGGGCAAGCAGAGGATTTTTCGTGTGTGTGTGTGGGGGTGCGTGGGTGTGTGATCGGGTAGGGCAGCGGCGTCCCGCCGCGCCGCGGGCGAATGGAGAAGTGTGTGGGTGTGGGAGTGCGTGGGTGTGTGATCGGGTAGGGCGGCGGCGTCCCGCCGCGCCGCGGGCGAATGGAGAAGTGTGTGGGTGTGGGAGTGCGTGGGTGTGTGATCGGGTAGGGCGGCGGCGTCCCGCCGCGCCGCGGGCGAATGGAGAAGTGTGTGGGTGTGGGAGTGCGTGGGTGTGTGATCGGGTAGGGCGACGGCGTCCCGCCGCGCCGCGGGCGAATGGAGAAGTGTGTGGGTGTGGGAGTGCGTGGGTGTGTGATCGGGTAGGGCGGCGGCGTCCCGCCGCGCCGCAGGCGAATGGAGGGGTGAGTGGGCGTGTGTGCGTGGGTGTGTGATCGGGTAGGGCGACGGCGTCCCGCCGCGCCGCAGGCGAATGGAGGGGTGAGTGGGCGTGTCGCTAACCGACCACCGTCACGTCGTCGTCTCCTCGCGCCTGGCGAGCACCAGGTCGCGTCCGGCGGCGGGAAATGGAACCATCGGCGTCGGTATCGGTATCACTATCCAGGAAAACACCGGAATTTCGACCCCGACTCCGACACCGACCCCGATGGCCCACGCGCCTCATAATGAGAATTGCTGCAAAGCATCACGCCTGCACAAACTCCTTCCTCATCCCCTCGCGCTCGCCCTGCGGCAGGGTGGGGAAGTTCCGTCCGTTGTCGGGCTGCGTGCCGGATCAGGTGGCGGCGCCCCCGCCGTGGGCAAAAGGGGAAGTATGTGCGTGTGCGGGTGTGAGGGCGCGTGGCAAGGAAGGCCCGCCCCTTGGCGGGCCTTCCGTTCTGTCAGGCAAGCACCGGAATACCCAGGCTGGCCAGATACTCAAAGGTTCGGTCATAGTGTTCTGGAATGCGCGTGGGGTCGCT
Source organism: Lentisphaerota bacterium (assembly GCA_016873675.1). Taxonomy (NCBI): domain Bacteria; kingdom Pseudomonadati; phylum Lentisphaerota; species Lentisphaerota bacterium. The sequence continues at coordinate 2,536 of VGWG01000002.1, forward strand.
CTCTTCGCCCGGCGGGATGAAGATGACCATGCCTTGCCGCGCTCGGGTGAGAAGAACGCGGTACGCGTTGCGGAGGTAGTTCCGGCGATCCTCCTTATGCACGCTCTGCCACCGATCGCCGCGGAATGTGTGGTAGCCCCAGCCTGATCCCAAGAACCGGAGGTCGGCGTCCCAGTTCACGCAGACCCAGTCCAGTTCAAGGCCCTGAATGTCGAACTGCGACGCGGCATCCTCAAGATAAAGACTCGAACGCGTGTCGCGCCTGTCGTCGAGGAACCAGTGGACCGGGTCAATGCTCACGCGGACATCAATAGCGTGTGGCTTCAGCCGCTGAGCCTCGGAGGATGCGACCATTCCGAAACGCTCGGTTCCCCGCGCTCGCTGCCGGATCCAGGTCTTGGCCTGCTCGATGTCACGGGTGAGCGCGATGGGATAACGTTGGCGCAACTTCGCGAACGCTTCTCGCGCCCTCTCGATCTCACAATCCAGCACAGCCTTGACGAACGCCGACACGTTTTCGGCGCGGAACGAGCGCATGGAGACGGCCAGATGGAGCGCGCCATCGAAGTGCGTGTCGGGTCTTGATCGCACGGCGTCGATGGCCTGTCCGGCGGCGTATTCGCTGTCCGTCAGTTCCTGTGAGATGTAGACATGCCACCAGGGGAACGACGTGTTGATGGCTTCGAGCCATGCGCCAATGCCGGCCTCGCCCGTGTTGATCTCCTGCCCGCCTCCCACCAAGCAGACAACGACCGCCCAATCCTCGTGCCGGTCCAGGTACGATATCAGGAACTCCGGCTCCGACCGGGTAAAGCCCTGCACCTTCTTCTTCCGGTGCATGAACGCCGAGGTCTGTGCCGTGTTCCACGCCCTTTGCGCCTCGTCGAAGATCACGACATGATCTATCGGCGGGGTCGTCTCGCGAAGCGCCTCGTCGCGGAAGTGGTGGACGTTCTGAATGAACGCCTTGACGCATTCGTACACCTTCCCCTTGCGAACCTTCTCGCCGCCTGACCTTTTGCGCGCCACTTCATCGCGTGTCAGCGCCTCACGCAGAACGGCAACCAGAGGGCCATTGCCGGACAGGAAGACCGCGTGGGTTGGGCGTGTGGTATCCCGCCGCTTTGTGGCGACGTTGAGACCCACGAGGGTCTTGCCCGCCCCCGGCACGCCCGTCACGAAACAGATGATCTTGGTCCGCGACGCGCGGGCCTGCTCGACCAGTTCCTCGATTCGGGTTGAAGTCACTTGCAGATTCCGGGCGCCAGCATCGTGGCGGGCGATGGCATCCACCGAGTGCTGGGCATAGAGCGATTGGGCCGCCTCGATGATCGTGGGTGTGGGATGGTATGACGCCGCACCCCACTGAACTCCATCCAGCGGCACACCCGGATGCTCTCTTAACCCCGAGGCAATGATGCCCCGGAGCCCCTGACTGTTTGACTGTACAGGCGGATAGACCTGATCCTCATGCGGCGGCGGCAAGCCCCAATCGCCCGCAGGCGCTTCAGTCGCCACCAGAATCGGCATAATCGAGACGGCGTGGCTGGCCTCGTGGAAGTTCTTTAGGTCCAGAGCGTAGTCCCAGACCTGATCCAGATCGGCGCGAGTGAAATGCTTCTCGCCGACCTTGAACTCGATCACGAAGACCATCGCCCCGGCCACCACCACGGCGTCAATCCGCTTCCCCATGCGTGGGATATTGAACTCCAGGAACAGTGTCCCGTCGAGTCCCTGGAGCGAATCTTTTAGAATCGCGAACTCCTGAAGCCACGCGTCCCGTTGCGGCGGTTCAACTGCCATCTCGCTGTTGGCCAATAGCACGCCGAGAACCGTTTCCGGGGTCGATGTCAAAAATACGGTGATCGGCGCGCTGTAGTAGGCGCGTGGCAGGAGCGAAGTTTGGTTGATCTCCGTCATGGGTCTTTGGCACTGCTTGGTCGGCATCTGCGCCAATCGGCGAATGGTAACCCTTCAGCCCTTCTCCCTTACTCCCAGGGATGCCGCTCTTTCCAGTCGTCGATAATGGAAAGTGCGTGCAGTTCGCTTATGGTGCCAGCATCGACGAGCACGTTCAACGCTCCAGTCGCGTTAGAACGGCTGTCCGTGCGCTTGGCGAAGTTCAGCAAGAATTGTTCGATCTCGTCCGGAACAGGTGCGCTTTCCCGCGCCTTGAAATACTCCTCCAGAAAAACGATCGCGCCTCGCGCCTCAAGCCGGCGGTCCCGCTTCAGCGCGGCCAGCGCCAGCGGCACGGACGACGGGATGTCAAAGAACCACCCGGCGGAACCGAGAATCTGGAATGCCCCCACACGGCGCATGCCGGCGAACGGGTCGCGCGACCGTGTGTACGCAAAGCAGTCAAGGGCATACGTACAGATATCGCGCATGATCGTACATGGCGCTTCGAGATCGGCCGGACAACCGGCACACTCAGGGAATACCAGGAACTGGTTGAGACCGGCGGCGTCGAACGCGTTCCCGCAGTTACGGACGACGTGGTCGAGATGCTCCATCAGCTTCTCTTCCGCTGTGGCCCGCCCCGGTCCGCCGGCATCCCTGGCCAGTCGTGTGACGTCGATGAGATCCCATGCCTTCTGCACGTCCAGAGCCACTTCATCCATGAACACGTAGAGGTTCATCGCGGCATGATGAAGCACAATATCCCGGTCGTTCAGGTCGGGCGCCGCCAGAATACGGCGCAAGTCGGCAAGCGCAGGTTCGTACTTGCGTTGCGTCTCGATGTAAAGATCCTTGGGGCGGCGGCTCATGCAGACACACACTCATGTTGTGAAGATGCAGCAGGATACCCCATCCATCGGTCGCAGACAAGAAAGAACGAAAACCGTTGCTTCACCATTCATGGCGCCCGCACGGCGTTACCGTCGTTCAAAGCACGTGTCGCGGTGGTAGGCCAGGTAGCTCTTCGATTGGAGGGGGACGCGCCGCAGATGCATGTCTTCCGTGACGTACATCCGTCGTTGGTCATCCTTGCTCCAGAGGTTTGAGATGATCACACCGCCATCGTCACGGAAGGAGATCAACCCTTGATCAAACAACGCGTCAAGGTTCGGAACGAGGAGAAGCCCGTTGTAGTGATCCGCCTTTTCGTGCGGCACCGCTTCCGCCCACGGCTTGATATGGGCGGCGACAAGCACTCGGTGTTCCTGCACACCGGTCACCGCACAGGAGCCATCCCAGAGCCGCAGCACGTTCCCGCGAAAAATGCGCTGGACGATGCCGCGCCGGCTGGCGACAATTTTGCGATCAATCGCGCAAAGAGCGTGCGTGCTGACGGTCTTGTAGTCCGCGCCCTCTTCGGCGACCTCCGAGGCTAACGCTGGGATGACCTGCTCTCGGGCAACAACCGCAAACGTGAACTTGCTGGGGCGATCAACCCTGGGCTCACACCCAAGCAAGATGATCCGGCCGTGGTAGATGAAGGGGCTGTGATGCCGCTGCCGGTAAAAAAGGTGAATCTCATCCCCGCGCTCGGACGCCGCCATAATACGAGCATCCGAGCGGTGTCCTGACTCACCTTCCCAGAAAAGCAAGTCCTCTTGGATGAAATCATCGTACGGCGTCAGGCACAGTTGTTTCTCGTGGGTGACAAACAAGACGATGAGATCCTTCCCTCTCGGCGTAAAAACACCCCGGCTGATCGCCTGATATCCCTCCAACCCCCACATGCGCGCGAGCTGGGGGCGCTCGTAGGTCTGGCCTATTTGGAGTTCATCGAACATGGGGGTGATCCGGTCCTGCGGCAGCTTTTCCTTGGTTTCGGTTCGGTGCCAGCATACCGATTCCGCGCCGACACCGCCAACCTTTTCCGCACGGCGCGAGGCACGGACGGGCACGGACGGGCACGGACACGGCGCGAGACACGGACGAACACGGACCGCCACGGCGCAGGCGCGATCAGCGGTGTTGCGTCATGGCGCGTGTCTTCTGGCGCTGCGCACACGATACAACCGTTCCGTGAAACCGCCTTCCTTCTCGAAAGCGGCGGCCTGCGCCTCCAGTTGCCGGCCGATCAGGTGAATGCAGAGGTTGAGCAGGGAGAGTGCGCCGTTCGCGGCGCAGACGGCGGGAAACGCCGCGGCGCAAGACACGGACGAACACGGACCGCCACGGACAGCGACAGCGGCCCCTTTCGTGTCCGTCCGTGCTGGTCCGTGTCCGTCCGCGCCCTTCCGGGCCAGCTTCGACTCCGCTGCCACCCACGCCCGGAACTGTTCCAGCGTGGCGCATTGCAGCGCCTTGAAGCGCATCAGCGCCGGGTGCCGCAGCGGCCATTCGGGCAGGTCGCGGTGCTGCAGGAATTTCTTGAAGTCCCGTTCAAGCTCTTTGAGGCTGCCGCGGGCGATGCCGGTGAGTTTGATTTCGATCTTCCTGGAGACCGCCGAATCCATACTGCCTTCCTGCAGGTTCTGGCAGCCGCTCCGCGCCGCCTGCACCATCTGGTCGTGCGTGCGACTGCGCTTATCCACAAAGCGGTCGCAGAAGCGCACGGTCACGTCGTAGATCAGGTCGGCGAGCTGCCAGGACTTCGTGTGCTCGTAGCCGCCATGCTTCGGGATGAGTGTCTCAGGTTCAGGCGCCATGGAGGTCTCCTTTCGTGGACACGGACAAACACGGGCCGCCACGGACGTTGGCGGCGGCCGTATTCGTGTCCGTCCGTGTGCGCGGCCGCTCAGCGCTTTGTCCAGCCGCCCGGCAGGGTGACATGATGGCAAAAGCGCGCGCTCTTTGTCAACGCGCGCGACAACGCGCGCGGTAGTCGGTTAGCGACAGGGGGGGCAGTGCGTGGGTGTGTGAGCGCGAAGTGATCGGGTAGGGCAGCGGCGTCCCGCCGCGCCGCAGGCGAATGGGGAAGTGCGGGAGTGTGTGGGTGTGTGATCAGGTAAGGCAGCGGCGTCCCGCCGCGCCGCCGGCGAACGAATAAAGGCCTATATCGCTATCGGGACAATGCGGGATTTCGCTCCCGCCCCCGATGACCCACACACCCACACACTTTCCCATTCGCCCGCGGCGCGGCGGGACGCCGCTGCCCTACCGCGCTACCGCGCATTTCAGCATTTCAGTTTTCAGTTTTCAGCTTTTCTCTTCGGCGGGACGCCGCTGCCCTACCGCGCTACCGCGCATTTCAGCATTTCAGTTTTCAGTTTTCAGCTTTTCTCTTCGGCGGGACGCCGCTGCCCTACCGCGCTGCCGCGCATTTCAGCATTTCAGTTTTCAGCTTTTCTCAGGCGTCGAGCCGTTTCAGGTCGGCGGGGGTGAGGGCGCGCCAGGCGCCGGGCTTGAGCGCGGGCGCGGTGAGGCCGCCGATCGCGGTGCGGACGAGGCGGACAACGTGGAAGCCGGCGCGGGCGCAGAGGTGGCGGATCTGGCGGTTGCGGCCCTCGGAGAGGGTGATCGCCACGAGGTGGCAGGTGTCGCCGGCCGACAGGACGCGGACCCGGGCGGGGCGGGTGAGGTAGCCGTCGAGTTCGATCGGCTCGCCGAGGCTGCGGACGGCGGCGGCGGAGAGCCGGCCCACCACGGTCACCTCGTAGGTCTTGGTGTGGCCGTGGCGCGGGTGGGTCATCCGCTGGATGAACGCCCCGTCGTTGGAGAGGAGCAGCAGCCCCTCGCTCTCCTTGTCCAATCGCCCCACCGGCACGAGCCGCTCCGGGAGATCCACCAGCTCGCAGACCGACCGCCCCTGCGTCGTGTCGGTGCTGCAGACCACGCCCGGCGGCTTGTTGAGGAGGATGGTGCGCGGCCGTTCGACGGCCGGGAGCGGGGCGCCGTCCAGAAGGATGGCGTCACTTCCGGGATTGACACGGAAGCCCGGTTCTGTGATTGTTTCACCGTTGACGGTGACCCGGCCTGAGGCGATGATCCCGGCCGCATGACGGCGCGAGGCCACGCCGCTGCGGGCGAGGACGAGCTGGAGGCGGTCGGAACCGGCGGGACGCGGAGCATTATGCGGAGGAGTGTTGGGCATGGGTTTGTCGGACCGTGAGTATATGCGAGAACGGGGCGCCGTGTCGCCACAAAAACCGCGCGCGGGGTGGTGGGCGCGATTCCGCTTCTGGCTCTGGCGGCTGCGGACCGGGCGTTGAACCCTACTGAAGCGATGGGGCGGGAAGGGGTGACACCATGGGGCAGAAACTGTTTGTGATCGACGTCATGCCGATTCTCTATCGGGGGCATTTCGTTTTTCTCAAGAATCCGCAGCTGACCAGCACGGGGCTCAACACCTCGGCCTTGAACCTGTTCGCCACGACCGTCGCGCAGATCCTGTCGGAGCATGCGCCGTCCCATGTGGCGCTCGTGCTCGACTCGATCATGCCGACGTTCCGCCATCAGGAATACCCCGCCTACAAGGCCCAGCGGCAGAAGACGCCCGAGGACATCACTGCGGCCATGCCGATGGCGATCGAGCTGGCCGGGGCGCTGAAGATCCCGATGCTGCGGGTGGAGGGCTTCGAGGCCGACGACCTGATGGGGGCGCTGGCCGCATGCGCCAGCCGCGAAGGACTCGAGACGTATTTGGTCACGCCGGACAAGGACATCGCCCAGTTGGTCGACGCCACCACGCGCCTCTATCGGCCGGGCAAAGCTGGCGCAGGCCCCGAGATCTTGACCGTTGACGATGTGTGCAGGCACTGGGACATCGCCAGTCCGGCGCAGATGGTGGACTACCTGGGACTGGCGGGTGACGTGGCCGACAACATACCCGGCATCACCGGGGTTGGCGAGAAAACGGCTGTGGCGTTGCTCAAGCAATTTGGGTCGCTCGATGCGGTACTGGACGGGGTTGCGGCCATTAAGGGCAAGCTGGCCGAGAAGGTCGCGGCAGGCCGCGAGCAGGCGCTGATCAGCCGGCGGCTGGCCACGATCCGGCGCGATGTGCCGCTGCCGGTGACGCTGGCGGATCTGGCTCGACGCGAACCCAACCGGGAGGCGCTGCACGCTGTCCTGGCGAAATACGAGCTGCTGCAGGCCGGCCAGCGCCTGCTGGGCGGCGAGGCCGTCGCGCGGGCACCCCAGGCGGAGGTCCGCACGATCCGCGATACGCCCCATGCCTACACCTGCGCGAGCGGCGAAGCCGAGGTGGCGGCGTTGATCGAAGAACTCCGCGCGGCGCCGCTGTGGGCCTTCGACACCGAAACCACGGGTTTGGAGGCTTGGGAAACGGAACTGGTCGGCATCTCCTTCTCGACGCGGGCGGGGACGGGTTGGTATCTGCCCGTTTCTGCCGAACCGGCGGCGCGGGAGGCGCTGCTGGCCCGGTTCCGTCCGCTCTTTGAAGATGCATCCAAGACGCGGATCGGCCACAACGCCAAGTTTGATCTCACCGTGCTGCGGCATCACGGCATTCGCGTGGCTGGCACGCTGCACGACACGCTGCTGACGCATTACGTGCTTGACGCGGCCGAGCGGCACGGGCTGGACTACCTCTCCAAGCAATACCTCGGCTACGATCCCATTCCGATCACGGCGCTGATTGGCGAGCGCGGCCCCGCGCAGATCACGATGCGCGAGGTGCCTCTGGAACAGGCGGCGGAGTATGCGGCCGAGGACGCCGACATTGCCCTGCGGTTGCATGAGCATTTGCGGCCTCTGGCCGACGCGGCGGGGTGCGCGCGGGTGTTGCAGGCGAGCGAGGAGCCGCTGATTGCGGTATTGATCGCGATGGAGGCCGAGGGTATCCGCGTCGATCCCGCCGCCCTCAAGGCCTGCGGCCGTGAACTGGAGCGCGATCTGCTGGAACTGGAGCTGAAGATCCGCGAGTATGCGGGCGGCGGCAGCTTCAACCTCGCCTCTCCCAAGCAAATGGGCGAACTGCTGTTTGGCCAGCTCAAGCTCGACCCCGACGCCAAGCGGACCACATCGGGGCAATATGCGACCGACGAGGACACCCTGCTCAAGCTGGCGGGGAAGCATCCGATCGTGGAGCTCATTCTCGATCACCGCGCCTGCAGCAAGCTGAAGAGCACCTATGTCGACAAGCTTCCCGAAAGCATCCATCCACAAACCGGGCGCATCCATACCACCTTCAGTCAGGCGATGACTGAGACCGGACGGCTCTCGTCGGTGAACCCCAACCTGCAAAACATCCCGATTCGCACGGCGCGGGGGCGGCGCGTGCGAGCCGCGTTTGTGCCGCGGGACGCCGGGCACGTGCTGCTCTCGGCCGACTACTCGCAGGTCGAACTGCGGGTGATGGCGGCGATGAGCGGCGACCGCGGGATGATCGAGGCGTTTGCGCGGGGGGCCGACATCCACACCGAGACCGCCGCGCGGGTGCATGGCATCCTGCCGGCGCTCGTGACGGCCGAGATGCGGTCACAGGCCAAGATGGTCAACTTCGGCATCATCTACGGAATCAGCGCCTTTGGTCTGTCGCAGCGGCTGGGCATCCCGCGCAAGCAGGCCGCCGAGTTGATCGAGCACTATTTCGAGCAGTATCCCGGCGTCAAGACCTACATGGACGCCACCATCGCCTTTGCGCGCGAGCACGGCTATGTTGCGACGCATCTCGGCCGCCGCCGCTGGCTGCGCGACATCACCTCGCGCAATGCGACGTCGCGTCAGGCGGCCGAGCGCAACGCGATCAACACGCCGATCCAGGGGACGGCGGCCGACCTGATCAAGCTGGCGATGGTGCGGATTCAGCACGAGATCGAAGTCCGCCGGTTGCGGGCTCGAATGGTGCTTCAGGTCCATGATGAGCTGGTTTTCGACGTGCCGCGCGAGGAGATTGAGGCGGTCCGGACGCTCGTCACGGAGGCGATGCGCAACGCCCTCGACCTCGGCGTGCCGCTCGATGTCGAGATCGGCGTCGGAGAAAACTGGCTGGAAGCGCATTGACTGCGCAATTGTTTCCGGGCACACGGCGTGATATACTGGCGCCCAAGAAAGGAAACGGACCTATGAAGAAGTATGTGTGCAATGTGTGCGGCTATGTGTATGACCCCCTCACGGGCGATCCGGACCACGGCGTGGCTCCCGGAACGGCTTTTCCAGATATTCCCAGCGACTGGACCTGCCCCGAATGCGGTGTTGGCAAGGATGACTTTTCAATTCAGGAGTAGCACGGATGGATATCGGGCAGCAGGTTGACTTGGAGATCACCTCGTTGGTTTACCGTGGAAACGGGCTGGCCCGCAAGGATGGCTTGGTTGTTTTTGTCCCGCATGTTGCGCCTGGTGAACGTGTCACGGCCGAGATCGTGCGGGTGCGCAAAAATTACGCCGAGGCGCGCCTGGTGGCGGTGTACGCATCGTCTCCCGACCGCATTTCGCCCTGCTGCATCCGTTCCGACGGCACATCGGTGCCCGGTTGCGTGTACGACCATCTCGCCTATCCGGCCGAGGTGGCGGTCAAGAACGGGCAGTTGCTTGATATGCTGCGGCGGCTGCCCGGGTGCGCTGGGGTGGAGGCCGATCCGCCCTTTGCCTCGCCGCTGTCGCTCCATTACCGCAACAAGATCGTGCTGCACGCGCGGCGGCCGCGAGGGACGCCTGCCGAGACTCTGGGCGAGCCGCCGATTCTCGGTTATCTGGCGGAGGACAATCGGACGGTGATCGACATCCCGCAGTGTCCGCTCGCCCGCGCGCCGATCAACGAGGCGCTGGCGCGCTTCCGAGACGGCCCGTCGTTCCGGCAACTGGCGCATGGCGATGACGTGACCTTCCGGTGGACATCGGCGGACGGTGTCAAGTCCTGGGTCGGGCGTCCGCCCAAAGATCTGACGCTCACCGAGACGAGCCCGGCGGGGCCGCTGACGGTTCCCGCCGACGGGTTCTACCAGGTCAATCCCGAGGTCGGCTATGCGCTCGTCCGCCAGATCGCCGAGTGGTATGCGGCGGCGCGGCCCGGGGTGTGCGACGTGCTCGACCTGTATTGCGGCGTCGGGGTGTTCGGACTGGCGTGCGCCGCCGTGGGCGCGCGGAACCTGCTCGGCGTCGAGTCGGGTCGGGGCGCCGTCGCTGCAGCGCAGGCCAATGCGGCCGCGCTGAATCTCGCGGGCGCATTCCATTGCGTGTCGGTGGCGCAGGCCGCCAGCCAGCGATTTGGCGGGATTGACTGTGCGCAGGCCGTGGTGATTGCCGACCCACCGCGGGACGGATTCGAGCCCAAGGTTGCCGCCGCGCTGGTGCGGGCAAGCCCGGCGCGCATCTTCTACGTCTCGTGCGACCCGGCCACCCTGTGCCGGGATTTGAAGACGCTGCTGGCCGGCGGCTACCGGATATCCGGCGTCCGGATGTTCGACATGTTCCCGCGGACCGCGCACTTTGAATCGGCTGTGGCGCTGACGCGCGCGCCAGCCTGTGGATGAGACGCCATGCGTATTTTGTTTGATGCCCGCACCGCCACGCGCCATTTTCCAGGAGTGAGCCGCTACGTGTGCTGTCTGACGGAGGCCCTGCTCCGCAAGCTTGCGCCGGAGGACCGGCTGATCGTGCTGGTGCCGCCCAACCGGCGCTTGCGGCTGCCCGAGAGTCGGCGGCTGATCCGCCGCCGCTCGCTGACCGGCGCGCTTTCGCCGTTTGGCGGCGGGCACATGTCGCGTCAGATCAGTCGCGGACATCCGGACCTGCTTCACGCCCCGTTTCCGCTCACGCCGTTGATCACGCGGAAGCCTCTGGTCGTGACGGTGCATGATCTCGTGGCGCTGAACCGTCCGGGCGCCGGGGCGCTGGCCGCCAAATTGGCCTGGTGGACGATCGGGCGCTTCATGCTCGCGCGCGCCGACCGGATCATCGCCGTTTCGCAAGCCGTCGCCGATGCGTGCGGCAAGCGTTTCGGTCCGGCTGTGGCGGCCAAGATAGCGGTTGTGCGTCATGGCGTGGACCCCCATTTCCGGCCCGTTTCTGCGGCGGAACGGAAGGCGTTCTGCGAGCGCCACATGATCCCGGATCGCTATTTTCTTTACGTCGGCAGCGACCGCCCCCATAAGAACATCGGCGTCCTGTTGCAGATGCTCGCCACGTCGCACGAGACGGCGATGCTGCCGCTGGTAATCGCCGGTCTGCAGTCCGACACCGCCGGGTTGCGTGGGGAGGTGGCGCGGCTACGGCTGGACGGCCGGGTCTTCTGGATTGGGGAAGTGCCCGAGGCGGAAATGCCCGCCCTTTACGGCGCGGCCCGCGTGCTGCTTTTTCCCAGCGTGGACGAAGGTTTCGGGCTGCCCGTGCTCGAAGCCATGGCGTGCGGGACGCCGGTGATCGGATCGGCGATTCCGTCCGTGCGCGAAGTGGGGGGGATCGCGGTGTGCGGGGTACACCCGTTGGACGCGGTCGAATGGCGCAAGGCGGCCTATCTGATGGTTGCCTCGCACGACTGGCACGAACAGGCGCGACAGCGCGGGCTGGCGCGTGCGTCCGAATTCACGTGGGGGCGGGCGGCTGACGAAACCCTCGCCGTCTACCGCGCCTGTTTGGGGCGATCGGCCAGGCAGACAGGTCTGGCATGCTCCGATCCCTGAATCCATCGCAGAATGCATCGCATGACTAGTCGCAAGAGAGAGTCGGGCTCGGATGTGCCAGAACGCGTGGCTGCGGCGCTCAACGCGGGCAGCCTGCTGGAGGGGGTGCGCCGGCTCGGGGTGGCGGTGTCGGGTGGCGCCGACTCCGTGGCGTTGCTGCATCTGCTGGCTCCGGTGTGCCGTCGGCGGCGCATTGCACTGGTGGCGCTCCACCTGAATCATGGGTTGCGCGGTGCGGCTTCGGATGGTGACGCGGCGTTTGTGCGGGCGTTGGGCGCCAAGTTGGGCATTACCTGTGTGGTCGGGCGTGTGTGCGGGCTGGATGGCACGCGCCCGAAGCGGCGCGGGGCGTGTCAGTCGCTCGAGATGGCGGCCCGTGCGGCGCGGCAGGCGTTCTTTCGGCGGGCGGCAGGCAGGCATCGGCTCGATGCGGTCGCCGTCGCGCATCATCGCGACGACGTGGCCGAGACGGTGTTGCTGCGACTGATGCGGGGCTCCGGAGCGGCCGGGCTGTCGGGGATGCGGCCGAAATCGATGGCGGACGGGCTGGTGGTGATCCGTCCGCTCGCGGGCATTGCCCGCGAGGATTTGCGCGCGTGGCTGAGGCTTCATCACGTGGTCTGGCGCGACGACGCGAGCAACAGCGACACCTCCATTCCGCGCAACCGCGTGCGGCGGTCGGTGTTGCCGCTTCTGGAAGAGGCGTATGGATCCGCAGTCGTCGGTGGGCTTGCCCGGTCGGCGGATTTGTTGCGCGAAGACGATGCGGCGCTGGATGCGCTGGCGGCCGTAGCCCAGACGTCGGCGTGCGTCGGGACAGGATTGAGCGCCGACCGGCTGATGCCGCTGCAAGCGGCGCTGCGCCGGCGGGTGGTGCACCGGTGGCTGCTGGATCGCGGCGGCGCGGAGGCCGCCACATTCGAAACGGTGCGCCGCGTGCTGGAGAATGTCACCGCAGGAAGCCGCCGTTGGCGGCTCACGGCTGGCGGTGGCGTTCGGATCGGCTGTCGGGATGGGGTGGTGTCGTCCGATGCCGACGCCCCGGTGACGGTTAAGCTGGGCCCTCGATTTCTGCGTCGAAACGGCACGGTCAGGGTGGGTGATCTGCGTGTGACAGTGGGGCCGGCGGTTGGCATTGTGCGGGAAGGCGGGCCGGTGGGGCGCTTGCCCGCGCAGTGTACGATCAGCGCCGAAGTGGTGTGCGGCAAGCGGCTGTCGGTGCGCGGCCGCAGGCCGGGTGACCGGATCGCTCCGCTCGGACTGACCGGAAGCCGCAAGGTTCAGGATGTGCTGACCGACGCAAAGATTCCGGCCGGACGGCGCGACACGGTGCCCCTGCTCGTCTGCGGTGGCGAAGTGGTCTGGATTCCGGGCTACCGCGTCGCCGCGCGATTCGCCGTACCCAGCCCCACCGCCCCCGCGCTGCTGATCACTATGGCGTGACCCTTACAGGGCCTCGTCATCGTCCAGATTCTCGTCATCGCCCAGGGCCTCGTCATCGCCCATGTCACCGCCCTCAAAGGCACCCATGCCGGGAGACGGATTAACGGCCTGGAAAATCGCGGTCAAGGAGGTGATTTCCGATGTCGTGATCAGGATGGCCGATTCGGTCTGCCCGCCGGTGATCCACTCGGCCATGACGACGCCATCGCCGGTCGGGAAGGCGGCTGCGGCTTCGGCGGGGACGACGCGGGTCAGAGTCAGTATCGCCTTGGCGATACCGGACAGCGAGAGGCGTCCGATCACAAAGGGAGCGGCCGCCGGCGCAAGCAGTTGGGTGATGCGGTTCGCCTCGACGGAGGGCTTCGCCGGCGTGTCGATCCGGTTGATGACCTGCTCGACCATTTCGGGCGAGCCCATGCCGAAAGCGAGGGTTTTTCCTTTTGCCGCATACTCATAGCCCGGTTCCAGCAGCTTCATCATGGCGCGCATGGGCTTCAGTGCCGCCTGCATGGCTTCATCGAGGTCTTTCGGATCCAGATCAGCGGGCATCTGGGCTCGCATCGTCTTCTTGAAACCCTCCTCGTCGAGCAGGGTCTTGAACGTGTGGATCTTCACACCCTGGTACGTGCGCACGACGGGCTCGGGCATCTTCATTCCGGATTGCCCCACAATGGCGGCGAACACGGGCTTCTTCAGCATCGCCAGTTGATCCGTGAGATACGTCTCGGCCTGAGGCATGCCCATCATGCCCTGAACCAGGATCGCATTCGTGCGGCACGTCGCGGTCAGTGCGAGCGGGGCGCCGATGGAGCGAATCGACATATCGAACAGCTCCGCAATATCCTTTGACTCGACCGAAGCAAGGTTGGGCTGGAGGCGCATCATGGACGTATACAGATCCACGATCTGCTTGCGCAGGGTGGCCGGAAACGTGTAGCTGCCGGCCGCGCAACGGAACAGGGCGTCTCCATCCAGATACGTGAGGTATTCGGGGGTGACGGGTTTGGCCGAGGCGAGCAGGGTCGCGATGTCGGAGTCCTTGGCCGGGATGAGCCGGGAGCGGATGGCGAGGCCTTCGCGCTGCACGGCAATGCCGATCTGCATGGTGTCGATCTGCCCGAGCAACTGGCCATAAAAATCAATGATCGCATCCATGGACTGCTGGGTTTGCTTGGCGTTGGGCATGCCCGATGCGGACAGATCGGCGAAGACCGTCTTGAGGTTGCTGATCATCGGCTTCAGGGCGGAGGGGAAGGCCACCACGCGGATTGTGCCGGGGATGGCGGGGAGCGGCGGCAAAGCGGGAGCGTTCGTGCCCGCGCAGGCTGCGAGATCGGCGGCCTTGGGCGCGAAGAGCACACGGTTGCCGACGACGCGGGCGGCGCCGTCATTAAAAACATAGACCCCGTTGACAGGTTCAGGAAGTTTATCTTCATTGCCGATGATCGCCTGCAGATAGGCCGACGCATTCGTGCCCACCGGGGTGAGTTCCATGATAAAGCCCGTTTTGGCGTTGCCGACGTCAAAGAGGTGCAAGGCCACCGGCTGGTCGGGATTGATCTGGGCGGCTCCGGGGAGCGACATGGTGAGCATCATCGGCATGGCGCCGAGCTGGGGCGCGTTGAAGACTTCGGCGCCCAGAAAAAGCTGCTTTTGCAGAGAGGCGTAGCTCTCGACATAAACGGAACAGATGCGGGTTGCGGCGGATGAGACAAGCGGGAGGATTGCGCAAAGCGCGGTTGTGATGAGACGGGAGATGCGGGACATGGCGACATCCTTTCTTATTGACACATTCCAACGCAGGGTGACCGTGCGCTGTTTGAAAGATTTGTCAGATTCTCGCACGTTTCATCGAAGGCGTCCAGTGCGATTTTTTTAATATTGATCGGTTGCAAGACCGCGTGTCATCCTCTACAATGGCGAATCACACGCTGCTTGAAACGAACCGGCGGGAGGCATGCCGTCCGTTGTGACTATTCTGGAAGTCCCGTTCGGGAGCGGATCAACCGGGACGTGCGGCATGACGCGGAATTGAATAACAGGAGACAGGGCGATGAAACTTGAAGCGGTTGTCGGCGCGCTGGGATGCAAGGTGATTCACCGGGGCGGGAATTTTGATTCCAAGGAAATTCGGCACGTGGTGGCCTCGGATCTGATGAGCGATGTCTTGGTGGTGGACAAGGAGCATTTGCTGCTGGTGACCTCGCTGCCCTCGGATCAGACCATCCGCACGTCGGATATCGTGGGCGCCCACGCCGTGCTGGTGGTGAACAACAAAACCCTCTCGGCCAGCATGGTAACGCTGGCACGCGAGATGGACGTGACGCTGATGCAGTCGTCCCTGTCCAAGTTCGATGCGTGTGTGATGATCGGCAAACTCATGAATCCAACATGAAGGCGATTCCCGTCAGTCCCGAGCAGTCCCCGCTGGTCATACTGGATCTTCTGTTCAAGCTGAAGATCAAGGATGTGATGTCATCGCCGGTGATCACTGCGGCTCGGAAGGATTCGCTGCGCACGGTGCAGCATCTGATGCGCGACAACCGGATCAGCGGCGTGCCGGTGGCTGAACGCGGCCGCCTGTTCGGCATCGCCAGCATCGACGACATCTTCCGGGCGCTGGAGGGCGGCTATATTGATGATCCGGTGGAGCGCCACATGACGACCCAGATGGTGGTGTTGGAGGACGACATGCCGCTTTCCTTCGGCATCTCATATTTTGAGAAATTCAAGTTCGGGCGCTTTCCGGTACTGAACAGGGAGAACCGGCTGGTGGGGATTCTTTCGAGCCGCGATGTGAGCGCCTCGCTGCTGGTGGAACTGCACAACGAGTACCACAAACTGGAAGCCAAGCTGCCGGTCTCGGTGGTCCGGGATGTCAATACGGTGACGCAGCAGTTCCGCGTGGAGCGGTTTGATTTTGAGAACGCGGGAAAAGTGGCGCATGCGATCAAGAAGATCCTGTCGGAGCAGGACTACCCGCCGGGGTTGATCCGGCGGGTGGCGGTGGCCGCCTACGAGATGGAGATCAACTTGGTGGTGCATTCGCTCGGAGGAACCTTCACTTTTCACATGGATCCGCATCAGGTGGAGTTGCTGGCTGCGGACGAGGGGCCCGGAATACCGAATGTAGACCAGGCGATGCAGGAGGGGTTCACCACGGCGAATGAATGGATCAAGTCGCTGGGGTTCGGCGCCGGCATGGGATTGACAAACATTCGGCGCAATGCCGATGAGTTTGACATTCAATCGGCGGTTGGACGAGGGACAACGGCGCGGGCGACCATCCTGTTGCAAACCGGGAAGGACGCGCCGCCCCAGACGCCGTAACGGGGAGGAGTGATGATGAAGGGACTTTCAGTGGCGGCGCTCCGGAGCGTGGAAGGCTGGCGCTGCGTGCAGGACGTCTGTGCCGCCACACAGGTGGAGACGGGGTTCACGTCGGATCTGCTGAGCGATATTATGGCCAACGCGCCGGCACATGCGGCGCTGGTGACCCTGCAGGCGCATCTGAATACGCTGGCCGTGGCCTCGCTGGCGGGGGTTCATGCCGTTATCCTATGCAGCGGGCGCGAGGCGCCACCGGACATGCTGGCAGCGGCGCGCCGGGAAGGCATTCTGCTGCTGCAGACCAACGACAACCAGTACCAGGCATCAATCAAGCTGGAAGCGGCGTTCCGGTCTGTATCCGGCGGCTCATGAAACTGGATATGCACATTCATTCCTGCGTATCGCCCTGTGGCGCGCTGGAGATGTCGCCGTCGGCGATCGCCGCTGCTGCTGCGGCGGCCGGGATGGACGGAATCGCGCTGACCGACCACAACACGGCCTTGAACACGCCGGCCTGCGCCGAGGCGTGCCGCCGTGCGGGGCTGGCGTTTTTGGCGGGGGTGGAAGTCTGCACGGCGGAGGAGGCGCATGTCCTGTGCCTGTTCGACACGGTGGATGTGGCGCTGGCGTTCGGGGCCGAGGTGTATGCGCAATTGCCGCAGGTGCGGAACCGTCCCGAGAAGATGGGGGATCAGGTCTACGTGGATGTCGAGGAGAACATCCTCGGCGAGGTCGAGCTTTACCTGGGAACCGGCTGTGCCTGGCCTCTGACCGAGGTGTGTCACCGTGTGCACGAGCGGGGCGGTCTGTTCATTCCATCGCACGTGACCCGGCCGCATAACAGCCTGCTTTCGCAACTGGGCATGATTCCCGATCTGCCTTACGACGCCCTGGAGGTGACGCCGGGCTATGCGGCGGCTGGCCTCCCGGAATCGGTGTGGCGGCGCTATCCGCGGATGATGGCGTCCGATGCGCACCACCTCCGGGATATCGGCAGGCGGTGTGTGGAGCTTGAGGTGGCCTCGTGCGATGTGAGGCATGTGCGGGAAGCATTGGCGGCCACGCGGCCGGGGCCGACCTGACTCGCGCGTCTACCGGAGTGCGAGCAAGCTGATCGCGAGGATGCCCGCGCCAACCAGCAGCGAGAGGGCGCCACCGGTCAGGCGGAGGGCTGGCGAACGCGCCGCGGCGTGGCAGGCCCTCCGCATGTACCAAGGGTAGAGCATGAAGATCATCCCTTTGATGAGCGCCAGATAGGCGATGACCACCAGCACCAGACGCCAAGACGACGGGTGCGAGCGGCAGACCAGCAGCAGGGGCGCTGGAAAGAGCATCAGAATGCCGCCCCAGGCGCGACAGACAAGCAGATCGTCCATCCAATACCAGCTCAACGGGATGCAGACCAGAACCGCCAGCGGCAGAAAGCGCTTGAACGGATCGAGGAAGCTCAGCGGCATGGCCCACGCCGCCCATCCCGCGCCCACCCAGGCCAGCGCGGCCAGCAGGCGGCCCGCCCAGACGCTGCGGGGAAAGCTTTGCAGGGCGGCGGCGGCGTGGCGGCCGCCAACGAGGAGGAAGACACCGGGGACGGTGAGCAGCGTACCCAGAATGAGTGACCAGTGGAAGGGTGTGGGCATGACAGAACTTTCGTGGTTCGAATGGATCAATTATCGTGAGCCAGATCGTCGATCTTCTTGTCGGACCCGAATACGAGCAGGCGGTCCTCACGCTGAATCCTCTCGTCGCCGTTGGCGATGATGAGCTGGCGGGGGAGACGGGGGTCTTCCGCGAGGCGGCGGATGGCCAGCACGGTGACGCCGTATTTCTGGCGTACGGAGGCCTCGGCCAGGGTCTGGTCGACCAGAAAATCGGGCGCCGCAACCTCGGCGACGCTGATACCGTCGGCGATCTCGAACAGGTCGATCGGATTGCGGGCGAGCAGCGAACGGGCCAGCCGGGCGGCGCGGTCCTTGTTCGGGTAGACCACGATGTCGGCCCCGACCCGCTTGAGCACCTTGCCGTGCATGTCCGAGACGGCTTTGGCGACCACTGTGGGGATGCCCAGTTCCTTGCAGTTGACTGTGGCCATGATGCTGCCCTCGACGTTGCTTCCGATGGCGACAACCACAGTGTCGCAATCCTGGAAGCCGGCGTCGGTCAGCGAGCGGGGATTGGTGGCGTCGCCCTGAACGGCCTTGGTCACGTATTCCGACATCTCCTGAACCGTCTCGCGGTTCTCGTCAATCAGGAGGACCTCGGCCCCCTTCTCCGCGAGCGACCCCGCGAGTGACTGTCCGAAGCGTCCCGCGCCGATGATGCCGATTCGTTTCATGGTGGTATCCCTCGTTGTGTTGGCCTGACCCGTTCAGCCGACGACGACCTCTTCCTCGGGGTAGCTGATCCGCTGGCCGACGTCCTGCGTGCCGATCACCAGCGCCGCTGTCAGCGGCCCGAGTCGGCCGATGAACATGCACAGAATGAGGATCAGCCGGCCGGCCGATGACAGCGTGGGTGTCGTATCGAGCGAAAGCCCGACCGTGCCGAAGGCCGATACGGTCTCAAAAAACAGCCGATCCGATCCGTCGGTGCCGGCGGCGGGTGTTTCGGTGAACAGGAGCAGGCCGAAGAAGAACAAGACCGCGAAAATGCTCAGCGCGAAGATCACGGTCGCCTCACGCACCACCGCCACCGGTATGGTGCGATCATTCAACTGGGTTTCGCGGCGGCCGCGCAGCATCGCCGCAATGGTGAGGATGAGGATGACCAGCGCGGTGATCTTGATGCCTCCGGCTGTCGATCCCGGCGCGCCGCCGATGAACATCAGGGGGATGTGCAAAAAACGTCCGGCGACGGAGAAGGACTCCATCGGCACGACGTTGAACCCCGCCGTCCGGGGGGTCACGGCGCTGAAGATGGCGCTGGTCAGCCGGGTTTCGGGCGACATGCCGGCAAAGGCCGCGTTCCAGTCGGTGGCCAGAAACAGGAGGGTGGACACGAGCAGCAACAACACCGTGGTGGCCAGAACAAGCCGGGTGTGGAGCGATACCCGTCCGCGGGTCTTGCGGTTCCGGCGCCAGAACTTGAACGAACTGAGGTTGTAAATGACCAGAAAACCCAGTCCGCCAAAGACGATGAGCGTGCATATCGTACCCAGATAGACCGGATCGCCTTGAAACGAAATCAGCGAATCGCTGTGGAGCGAAAATCCGGCGTTGCAGTAGGCGCTGACGGCGTGAAAGATCCCGTAGTAGGCGGCCTGTTCACTATCGTGGCCCGCTCCAATGTAGCGCCAGGCGAGAATGGCCGCGCCCGCGCCCTCAAAGAGCAGGGTGAACAGCAGCGAGCGCCGCAGCAGCGATGGCAGGCCGCGGACCTCCTCAATGCCGAATGAGTTGATCAGCACGAACTCGTTCTGCACGCTGAGGCGCCGCCCGACCAGAACGAGCAGAAAAGTGCCCAGCGTCATGATGCCGATGCCGCCGATCTGGATCAAAGCGAGAATGACGATCTGGCCGAAGAACGAGAAATGGGTCCCCGTGTCGACCACCGTCAGCCCGGTTACGCAACAGGCGCTGGTCGCGGTGAACAGGGCCGTCAGCGCATCCGTCCACTGACCCGCGGCCGATGCCCACGGCGTCGCCAGCAAGAGGGTACCCAGCAGAATAGTCCCCGCAAAAGCGCCGGCGATCAGCCACTGGGGCTTCAGGATGACCCGTTTGCGAGCCTTTTTTAGAATATCCTTCATGCTCTGTAGACGCGGATCACGAGGAGAAACGACTCTCCTGCGCGGCCATGTAAACCAACTCCGTCGAAATGCGTGCCGTGAAGTGTGATTAAGATGAGCTGAAAAGTCAAGATATTCAACATTGTCGCGCGATTTGCCTTTATTTTCAGACCAAAGCGGTATATTATGCCAGGCAATCGTGTGGAACCCGGATATGCCTCCAGTCAGCATCAGCTTTGTCATACCCACCTTGAACTCCGCCCAAACCCTGGAGGCGTGCCTGGCTTCCATCCTCGCCCAGCGGGCGCCGCGGGAGACGTACGAGATCGTGATCGCGGATGCCGGCTCCTCTGACGACACGCGCGTGATCGCGCGGCGTCTGGGCGTGGACACGATCGTCGAAAACCTGCTGAAGACCGGCGAGGCCGGCAAGGCCGCGGGAATCAAGGCCTCCTCCGGCGAGCTGATCGCGCTGGTGGACAGCGACAACATACTGCCGGACGCGGCCTGGCTGGAGCGGATGACCGCGCCCTTCCGCGACCGCGACATCGTGGCGTGCGAGCCGCTGGAATACACCGCACGGCGCGGTGATCCGGCCTTGACCCGCTACTTTGCGCTGCTGGGCATGAACGATCCGCTCTGCCTGTTTGTCGGCAACTACGACCGCCGGTGCGCGGTCACCGGCCGGTGGACGGGGCTGGCGGTGCATCAACAGGACCTGGGCGGGTATCTCAAGCTGACGCTGACCGAGGAGACGCTGCCCACGATCGGCGCCAACGGCTTTGTCTTCCGGCGCAGCCTCCTGAGCCATGTGGCGTGGGACCCCTATTTCTTTGACATTGACGTGATGCATCAGGCGGTGCGAGCGGGCTTCCGGCATGTCGCCAAGGTCAAGACCGGCATCGTGCATCTCTACTGCGCCAGCCTCTCCGCATTCGCCCGCAAGCAGCGCCGGCGCATCCGAGACTTTCTGTTCTTCGCCCAGGAGAAGCAGCGTACCTATCCGTGGAATCGCCAGAAGAAGGCGGGCATTGTACGGTTCGTTCTGGCAACCGCCCTCATTCTTCCGTTGGTCTGGCAGGCGTTGGCCGGCTGCCGCCGCCGTCCCGACCGCGCCTGGCTCTACCACCTGCCCGTCTGCTGGATCACCCTCTGGATCTACGGCATCGGCGCCCTGCGCAAGACACTGGGCTTGCCGCAGGCGCCGGTGGCGCGTCACGGCTGGCAAAAGGGGAGAAGCGCGAACGCATGAAGGGCAAAGACGCCGTGTCACAAGATGAGGTGATTTCATGATCAAGCGGAGCAGCTATTTAAAGAGCGAGTGGGGAACGCTTCTCGGGCTGGGGCTGTTTGCCCTTTGCATGAGTTATGTCTTTTTTTCCGTACTGACTGAATATGCAGCTTTGGTTTCAGCGGATTCGGGCCCGTTCTACAATCAGGCGCACGGGACGACGGTGTTGGAGGGGTTGCTGAACGGAGGGGGCTTCACGCCGCAACTTCTGTATTGGCTTGTTCTGCCTCCGCTCTATGTGCATGATTTGACCTATGTGATTGATTCATTGGTTTTGGCGCTGGCAGGCGTCTATTATCTGCGCGGCTGCCGGATCCACCCGCTGGCCGCCTGGTTTGGCGGATTGGCCCTGGGATTGAGCGGCTATACGTTTACGCTGTTTTCGGCGGGTCATCGCGGCTATTTTCACATGTTTTCCTGCGCGGTGTGGGCGTTCGGATTATTGCTTCGCTGTTTTGAAACCAGAAGGCTCTTCTATTTCGCGATGCTGGGTCTGGTCTTTGCCTGGGGTTCGACTTATCAGCCCGACGTTCTGGTGCTGGTGGGCGGTCTGGCGGGCGCGTATGCGATGTGGCTGACCGTCCGGTCGCGGCGTGCGAACGAGGGGTTTTGGAAGACATCGGTTTCCGTCTGGCCCCGGTTCGTGATTTCGGTCCTGGTGCTGGCGTTGGTCGGGTATGGAGGGATTCGGACCGCGCTGACGACTCACATCGCCGGACGTGACGCGCAGATAGCGGGCGTTTCCGTGGAAGCACTGAAGAACAAGCCAGCTCCGGCGGCTCGGACGGAGGCGGATAAGCGCCAGCGCTGGTTTTTTGCCACCAATTGGAGCCTGCCACCGGAGGACATGCTGGAATTCGTCGTGCCCGGGGTGTTTGGCGACGAATCCATGCAGAAGCCCTATCCCTATTGGGGGCGGTTGGGACGTCCGAGCGACGAGGTGTTCCAGAAGGGTCGCATGATGCCGAATTATCGTCAGCATACGGTCTATCTAGGTGTGGTGTCGGTATTGTTTGCGATTTTCGGGGTCATGGCGTGGATCGTCCGAAAAAGGGAGACCCCGCATGCGGCACGCCCTCCGATTCCCGATTCCCGATTCCCGGTTCCCGATCATGCGGATGTCCCGTTCTGGATGGCCGTGTGGGTCATCTGCCTGCTTTTGGCGATGGGGCGCTATACGCCGTTCTACCGGTTGTTCTTTTCCATCCCGTACATGGATTACATTCGCGCACCGGTGAAGTTCCTGCACCTGGTGGAGATTGCGACCGCCCTGCTGGCGGGATTCGGATTGGATCGTTTCATCCGGTCGGATCACGCGGGGGAGCGCCGCAGACTGGTGTGGCTGAGCGGCGGGCTGGCAGGCTTGTTGTTGATCGTTATGCTCGCGATGATGATTGCCAAACCATGGGCCATTCGTCATATCTCCGAATTGGGCCTAGGTCCCGTGGCGCGCGGGTTGGGCGACTATGCGGTGCATAATCTGATCCGCTCCGTTGGCTTTGCCGTGGCCGTCGCCGCTGCGGTTTGGCTGGTATCCCGAAAGGCGGGACGGCAGGCCACGTGGGCGGCCTGCGCGATTCTGATCCTCGCAGTCGTTGACCAGTCTATGGTCGCGCGCCGGTATGTCCGGGTGCTTGATATGAAGCCGTTCTACCACGCGAACAGCGTGGTGCGGACGATTCAGAAGATACAGGATGGCCCCTACGTCGGCATGGTCAATTATGCCACGGCCAACGCCTTCACCGAGGATTGGTTCAGCGCGGCGCTCGCCGTCGGGGGCATCCAGAATCGGGCACCCGCGCCGGGGGAGCAGGAAACTCCCCAGGGCAAGCTGTTCGTGGCACTGCAGCGGGATCCGCTCCGTCTCTGGCAGGTGTTTCGTGTCAACTACGTTGTGGCGACCCGACGGATGTGTGAGCCCTTCCTGCGGTCCGGCGTGTTGACGCCGGTGTTCGATTTTGACCTGGGGCCGGGGTTCGTGCGTCAGGTGCAGCCCCATGAGAAATCGCTCCTCCTGGCGCGGCTGCCGAACGCCCCGTCCGGTCCCCGTTTGCTGACCCGCTGGACGGGCGGTATTCCGGTGGATGAGCAGATTGCCGCGCTCGCCGGCGGAACAAACACTGTCACCGACGCGCCCGCATCACCGGATTCGATGTCGTCTGATGCGGGGACGCTCCGCGTGGCTGCGGTCAGGGGCGTCGGCGGGAGCCTGTCCACGCGCATCCAGGTTTCTGCCAGGGTGGGGAGCCTGCTCGTCTTCGCCGAACGGTTGGCGGATGGACACGAGGTGCTGCTCGACGGAAAACGCGTTACGCGTTACGTGGTGGACGCCCTCTGGCCGGCGATGCTCATCCCGCCGGGAGAGCACACAGTTGTGCTCAGACACAAGCGGGCCTATGCCAGTCCGCTTGTGAGCGGAGCCACGGCGCTGACCATTCTGGCGTGGTGGATCGTCGTCCGGTGCGCGCCCCTCCGTCCGAAGCGAGATACTGGAAATCCGGCATGATAGCCCTCAAGAACAAAATCAAAGCCTGGATGGGCGAGCTGTGGTGGTATTCGATCATCCTGTTCGTTGCCCAGCGCTTCGGCGACGTGCTGAACATTTACATCGGCCTGTGGCTGGTGCCGAAGTACGTCGCGCAAGACCAGCTCGGAGCGCTGCTGCCGCTCACGCAGATCGCGGGTGTGCTGGGCCTGCCCCTGGCCATCATTCTGACGCCATTCAGCAAGTTCATCAACACCTTCGGCGCCAAAGAAGAATATGGCAAGATTAAGGCGCTCCTGCTGGACGTATTGGCGGTGGTGGGGATATCCTCGGTGGTCATCGGCCTTTACACGTGGCACGCGGCTCCCTTGATCTTCGAACGTCTGCGCATCAGCTCCACGCGATTGATCTGGCTCATCTGCGGTATCACGGTCACATCCCTGGTGATACCCCTGATCAACGGCGTCCTATCCTCACTAAAGAGATTTCGACTCCTGAGCATCACCGGATTTGTTTCGACGCCGATCCGCCTGGCGGTCTTGCTGCTTCTATTGCCGATTTCGGGGCTGCTGGGGTATTTTGCTTCCCAACTCGCATTGAATCTAGTGATTTGTTTGATCGCTTGTTGGGGCCTGCGGGGACTCATCTCCCGCGAGATCAAGCGGGAATCCTATTTCTCCCACGGCCGGGAAATGATCGCCTATACGCTGCCATTTGTGATCATGACCGGCGTGGGATCCCTCGCTTCGGCGGTGCAGTATCTGGTCATCCGTCAACGCCTGCCCGATGTGGAATCGGCCGCTTTCTACTTCTGCTCCCGATTCGCGGAGGTACCCAACATGATCTGGGCCTCCATAGGCACGGTCTTCTTTCCTCACATATCGGATGCGTTTGAGAAAGGCAAGAGCACGCAACGCATGCTCATTAACGTTCTGGCCATCAGCGTGGTCGGCGGGGGCATCATCGCCTTGCTGCTCGGCGTCAGCATGGGATGGGTGTTCGCTCAGGTCGGTTCATGGGCGGTGTACCGGCCCTATGCCTATTTGACGGGTTGGCTCGCCCTGACCAATGTTTTTCGCATCGGATACACCATCTTTGTGATCCATGAGATTGCCTGCCGCCGTTTTGGTTTTCTTTTCTATTCGGTGCCGCTGGCCCTCGTTGAGGCGCTGATCCTGGTCGCGCTGACCGGATACGGCTTCTTCACGCCTTACCTGCCAGGATCGTGGGTCGAATGGATGGGATCGCTTCGGGCCGCGCGCATCGCGTTCATTGTCTGGGTGATGCTGGCGTCGGCACTCGCTCAATTTATTGGTATTCTTGTTCAGTTTATGCGTGAAAATAGCGGGAACTTGTGTTGCACCGACGGACAGCGGATAGGAGTGTCTTTGTGAATCCATTGACCAAATTGGGGTTGGATGTGCTCGCGCTCGGAAACGTGTACCCCACTTTTCTGACGGACAAGACCACCGTTCAAGCGTTCATGCGAAGGCTGCATCCTGTTTCGACGGACAAGCCTCTGATTCGCATGGGGCCGGCAGGTGACGGCGGCTATCTGGTTCCGGACGATCTGGCGGGGATCGAGGCCTGTTTCTCGCCGGGTGTGGCGTCCTCTTCAGGATTTGAAAAGGACTGCGCCGATCTCGGGATGAAGGTGTTCCTCGCGGATCGGTCGGTTGACCAGCCCGCCGAGATGCACGAGCAGTTCTTTTTCACCAAAAAGTACATCGGCGTAACAACAAACGAAGACTTTATGACGCTGGATGACTGGGTCGATGCATCATTGCCAGGCTCACAAACCGATCTGCTCCTGCAAATCGACATCGAGGGCTATGAATATGAGGTGTTTCTGGCCCTGTCAGACCGCTTGATGCACAGGTTCAGGATCATCGTGGTGGAGTTTCATGCCATGGGACAGATTTTTAATCTGCCTTTTTTTCGATTGGCCTCTCGCGCGTTCGATAAAATCCTGCAGAGCCACACCTGTGTGCACATCCATCCCAACAGTTGTTGTGAGCCTTTGAATATTCGAGGATTTGTCATTCCATCGGTGGCCGAGTTTACCTTTCTGCGGAAGGACCGGATATCCAATCCTTCGTATGCCCGCACGTTCCCGCATCCATTGGATGCGAATAATACGGACAAGCCCACTTTTCCATTGCCACAATGCTGGTACAGTAACGCGCCGATGAATAGCAATCCGAATCTCGGAAAGTAACTTCATGGATACTCCACGTCCCATCATTGCAATCAATTATTACTTCAACGCCGAGGAACTGAACAACCGCATCTTTGCATCGGATTGCAGGTCGGCTAAGGCGGTTGGATTGAAGGCTTTTCGTACATTTATGGGCAAAAGAGACGTGGAGGTTGTCACGCTCGACACGGTGGACTTTCACGATGCGAACGTAAAGTATGTTCTTTACTTCGAATACAATTGGCGTATGTTGAAGCGCGATCCGTTCTTGGACAAGATACCCTATCAGAAACGCGCATTGGTCTTGTTGGAGCCTGCTAATGTCAATCCATCCATGTACTATACCGATTTTTTGCGCAAGCGATTTCATGTGGTGTTCACATGGGACTTGAAACTGCTCGCCAAGCATCCGCGCTATGCACAGATCAACGTCCCGGTCGGAGCGGAGCCTCGATCTTATCGTTGCAACCGATTTCGTGATTACTCGTTTAGCAACAAGAAACTTCTGGTTGCCGTCAGCGCCAATCGTGGCGGATACATGCCGCAATCCATTCACAGCTATAACGCCCGGCGAAAGGCCTATCGGTTCTTCGAAAAATACTATCCAGCACATTTTGATTTGTATGGCCTTTGGTGGGATCAACCGCGAAACATTTTTGAAAAACGGTTTGGATATTCGCCGTTTCGAAATTGGCGAGGAACGATTTCAGGATCATGGGACGAGAAAGTCAATGTGATCGCCAAATACAAGTTTGCTCTTTGTTTTGAAAACAACGTATCCCAGGATGGGTACATTAGTGAAAAAATCATTGACTGTTTCTGCGCCCGCTGCGTGCCCGTGTATTACGGTTCAACTATAACTGATCAACGGATACCCAGAGACACCTACGTTGACTTTCGTGATTTTCCTGATCTTGAAACGCTTGCCCGTTTTCTCAACGAGGTTGACGAGGAACGTCACCAACAATACATCGAGGCCATTGACCGATTTATGATCAGTGTACAATCGGACTTCTTTTCTACGGATCATTTTCATCAGGTTATTGCTGATCGACTGATCGGTTGATGGTCTTCGGATTTCATTGATAAAACCTGTTTAAGAGTATAACAACCTGTTGTATTATTAGTCACAAGGGATGCGTTACAGGTCAACAAACGAACACAACATAAATTAGCGTGCCACATGGGAGAGCTATGAGCAGAATCAGAGTCACCGTCGGTATACCCACCTATAATCGGGTTCAGGAACTGTCTTTCTTAATGGATAGCGTGCTGTCGCAAATGCGTGATCGCTTCCAGGGACAAATCGAGATACTCGTGGCAGACGATATGTCAACTGACACGACACGTGCGGTCGTGCAGGAATATGCAGACAGATATCCTGACATGATATCCTATCGCTATAACGAAAAGAATCTGGGGTATTCGCGTAATGTAGATTCCGTGATCTGCAACGCAAAAGGGGAGTTTGTATTACTGATGGGGGATGATGACGCCCTTGAGGAGAATGCGCTTTCGACCCTGTGGGATATTCTGGACAGTCATGATGATCTGGGGGTGGTGATTCTGGGGGAAACGCCGTACGACCCCCAGCTAAAAGCGCCTCTGGCAGATCCGGAAAAACAGTTGAATAAGGCGGGAGGAGTACTCTATCGTCCGGGCCTCGATTATGTGCGGGAAAGGCGCAGATTCACCCCGGCATTAATATCAGGGTGTGTGCTGAAGCGCGATGCGTGGCTCCAATCTGGCGCCTCTGATTTCTACGACACTATTTCTATCCATATTCTATGTGCCATGCGCATTCTTCTCACGCACGCGCTTTATTTCTCAAATGTTCCCGCGATCAAATACAGGACCAGCGGAGTCGGCGGGGATGTCTGGACGAAAGACAGCATCTACCCGTTCGCCTTTGATCTTGGTTATCTTGTTGGGTGTCGGGGTATTCAAGCGACTTACCCTGCAAAATTACACCGGTATTTGCATCGACAGGCGATGCGATCAATCGTTTATCTCATCATGCGGCAGAAATCAACACAAGGTCCCATCCATGTGCGCCTCCTGCGTATGCGTTTGCAGGAGTTGGCGGACAAGCGGGATCCCCTCACATGGTTGGCGTTCCTGCTCTTGCGCTTGCCTCGTTGGTTAATCCGTATTTTGATGGTGTTAAGCATGAAAGCTCGGCACTCTTAATGGTATAGAGAGTCCTATTTGAACGGGAAGGCGTAATTCGTCTATGAGAACCATCGACTCATTCCGGCATTATGCGTGGATAACAAGTCAAATGCTTGGAATCTCACCGCGTTCCCTTGTGCATTCGATAAAAGGGTTGCCGACATTTCTGAATAATCGACAAAGGTTCTTGAAGCAATATCGGAGCGCCAGATCCGACTTTGCATGGGGGCATACGTATCCGTGTCTTGAGGATCGCTATCTAGCGAGTGGAGCGGCGAGTGGACACTATTTTCATCAAGATTTGCTTGTTGCTCAAATGATCGCTCTTAACACGCCCATTAAGCACGTCGATATAGGATCCCGGGTCGATGGTTTTGTTGCACATGTAGCATCATTTCGAGAAATCGAGGTTATGGATATTCGAAAGCAGGACAAACAAATAAGGAACATTATTTTTAAACAAGCCGACCTCATGGATATGAATTTTAGCACTATTGATTACTGCGACTCCGTCTCTGCATTGCACAGTCTCGAACATTTTGGCCTTGGTCGGTACGGAGACACGGTGAATAGCGATGGGCATCTCGTTGGTTTTAATAATATATTCCGAATCCTCAAGCGCGGAGGACGATTCTACTTTTCCGTCCCAATCGGACGGTCGCGAATAGAGTTTAATGCTCATCGTGTGTTCTCATTGCAATACTTGCTGGATATTATTAATCCGTATTACACAATCAATAGTTATTCGTATGTCAACGATATCGGGGAATTAGTTGAAAATTTGCCATTAACTGGGTCGGCTATCACCACGAATTGCGGATGCCACTGGGGGTGTGGCATATTTGAACTGATCAAGCGGTAGTGCATAACGAACACCAACGTCAATCTATCTTTATATAGTGACAATCACCATGGATAATGCCTACATAAAGCTTCATCCGATTCCCGATGTGAAACAGCGCTGTCCTTTTTGCGGATTGGGGCTGCGTGTGATAGGTTGGTGCATGCCAGGCATGTGGACCATGGCTGACATGCGTTGTGATAAATGCACTCAATCTTTTTGGGGAGACCTTCCGGTCGGGCATGCGCTATATGCGCCGTTGATATTGGAACAAACATCTGGGGATGTCTTCTCCCGAACAGTCGGACTGGATATTCCGTTACGCGATTCCTATGCCAATCCGTCGTCGGAGAAAGTTGCGTTTACGGTTGAAGAATTTCGACTTGCGAAGAAACCTGTGCTTCTGAACTGTTTAGATTTCTTGTACGGGCACTCCCTGCTTAAACTCCTCAATGCCCAAGGAGTTATGGATGCACATCCATATTTGGATTTAATCGTATTGGTTCCACCCATGTTACGGTGGATGGTTCCAGACGGCGTTGCCGCGATCTGGACGATTGCATTGCCCCTTCGACGGGGAACAGAATGGAATACGTGGATTGGGGCTGAAATAAGCAGACGCATTACTCCATACCAAGAGGCATGGATCAGTGTTGCGTACCCGCATCACCCATGTTGTGATATTAGCCGATTTACGAAGCAGAGACCCTTTCCTCGTAACGAATGGCCGCTACGATTGAATTCCCCTCGCATCACATTTGTTTGGCGGGAGGAGAGCAGTCGTATGTGGGTCCGCTCGAATCGCTTTTCTTGGCATTGGAATGTCCTTAAAGAACAATTGCATCGTTGCATAAGGAATACGGAGACTTCAACGAAAGAGGACGGGGTTGCAAAGTTATCGGCAAATCACGAAGTTCACTACTTGCAACGATTGATGCGGATATATTTTAAACTGCGCCGTATAACGCTTACGCGATGGGAAATATGGCGACAGCGTCAGCAGATGATTCGAACCTTCCGATTGATTCGGCAAAAATTTCCCGCAGCGCGATTCTCGGTTGTCGGTTTCGCGAAGCCGGAGTCTCTCCCCCATTGGATAGAGGATTTGCGAGTATCACGGATGGATAATGCAACCGAACGAATTTGGTGCCTTGCGTATGCAGATAGTCATGTCGTCATCGGCACGCACGGATCAAATATGATTCTACCAACAGCGCATGCAGGATCGGCAATTATTCTCATGCCTGCTGATCGGTGGGGCGTTTTTTTACAGGACACACTTGTTGATGCCATGGATCCTAGAGATGCTCTGTTTCACTACCGCTCTTTACCCTGCTCGGTGGCTCCCGAAGATGTCGCAAATAATGTTGTTTTTTTGTTGAATCATCAACCATATTTTTGGGCTACCAATCATGCTCGACGTCTGAATCGCTGACAGATGTCTGACGCTTTCTACAGGATACGATATGCTTGTACAGAAGATACAACGCGCTATTCAATTGCTCAAGAAGCAAGGATTGGTTCTGACCGCTGAGATGATATATCGATGGGTCTTTCCAGATCGACTCCGATATTTATCCAGCTGCGAACATTTGTTTAAGTTGAAGGACGGTCTAGAAATTGGTGGTCCCAGCGGCATTTTTTCTGGCAAAGGGTGCATTCCGGTATATTCGCTTGCCCGTAATATTGATAACTGTAATTTTGGTCCATGCACGCTTTGGGAAAGCGGTATAAGGGAAGGGCCTTTTTTTTGTTTTAATAAACGAATGGCACCCGGGCAGCAGTATATCGCAGAAGCCTGCGATCTGCGATTTGCGCCTGACAACACATATGACTTCGTGATTTCATCTCATTGCATTGAGCATTTGGCAAATCCTTTGCGGAGTATCAGAGAATGGATTCGTGTAACTAAAAATGGCGGTATTCTTGCTTTGGTGATACCCCATAAAGATAAAACCTGTGATCACGATAGACCTGTCACATCTTTAGATCATTTAATTCATGACTTTCAAGATAACGTGGATGAGACGGATATGACTCATTCGGCTGAGATTCTGGAACTCCATGATAGGGGAGGTGATTCACGTGATGCAGACAAGGCGGCTTTACATCAGAGAGTGTTCAGCAACCATGAGTGCCGATGGATGCATCATCATGTCTTTGACACACAGGCATCGATCGAAATGGTCAATTACATGAAATTGCAAATTCTGAATGTGGAGCTTTTCGATCCTTTTCACATTGTTATTCTGGCACGAAAAGATATGGATCCAAGCGTTGTTAACAACGAACGATATCTGAAGAACCCGGCCGGATGGGTATGGTATGATCCGCCTCTTTTTAAATGGATTAGGCATAAACGAATATCAAAATAATCTACTGTCGGGATTTCAGGATGAATGAAAGCGCGAATAGCGATCCGGTACTGGCGTGGCAGGTGCGCAACCTTCCCGCCTTGAAGAGCCTTTCTTTCACGTCGCCCTGCAGTCCTGATGTGACGATGCTCACGCATTGGCTGTGGGGAGATGATCGGTTTGATTCACTTCTTGACAGCTTGTTGGCGGCGATTCTGATGGCGTGGAGTAATTGCGGACGTCTTCCGGTTGTGCTTGTGGTCAATCGCGTGACTCCGCGTTTGGAGAAGCTGGCGACCGAATGGGGAATCCGCCTGATGATCGAGCCAACCATGCGGGGGGGAGGTGGAAATGTGCGCGATCTCAACCGGGATGCCATACTGAACCTCCACAATCGCTTTGATACAGACTTTGTGCTGACGTTTCAGAATCACGCCTTTCCCTTGCGGCCCACGCTTCTGGACTTTGTCGGAAAGTATGATTACATTGGCGCGCCATGGGCGTTCGGCAAGGATGATTGGATCACCCGGTGGATGCTCCGGCACCGGCACGATGTCGGCAATGGCGCCTTTACCCTTCGATCACGGAAGCTTTGCGAGACCACCGCTTTTTATTTCCGAAAATACCGTTATTTTCCCCATTGTTACCTGTTTAATGACGACTACTTCATCTGTAAGACCCTGCCGTCATGGGAGAGCGCGTACCGGGAGACCATTCATATTGCCTCACCTGAAGCGGCTGCCGCTTTTTCGCTGGAGGACAATATGGAGATTCATTCCCGTCTGAACGCCACGCCTTTCGGCTTTCACGGGTGCTCGGCTTTTCGGCATCTGTTATCCGAGAACCAAATCGGGGCGATCGAAGACCCGTCAATTGTGCGCAGGGAGACAGGCGTATGAAAGAGCAACTCAAGGAATGGCTGGCGACAACTCCGTTCTTCTGGCCCGTGTATGCCCTCCATTATCGGGTTTTTCATTGGTTCTGCCTCAGGCGCTGGAGAAGGGCTGGTTGTCCCACGCCGCCACCCTATCCCGTGAAGCAGCAACTGCTCAGAGCCTGTGCCCGGAAGTACGGGCTCCAGATCCTGATCGAGACCGGCACCTGCCATGGTGACACGCTGGCCGCGCTGCGCGATGTGTTTGAGCACCTGTATTCGATCGAGCTGTGCAAACCGTACTTTGAACTCGTGAAAAAACGCTTCAACCGGATGCCTCATGTCCATCTTGTGTTGGGTGACAGTGCGACGGAATTGAAAGGGATCCTTGACCAGGTGCGCCCGCTGAAGCGCCGTCTGCTCTTCTGGTTGGACGGACATTACTCGGGGGCTGACAGCGCCAAAGGTGAGGTGGAAACGCCGATTTTTCAGGAACTCGATCATATTCTCGGGGATGAACAGACGCTGTCGGCGGTCATTGCGATTGATGATGCCAGGGAATTCGGCGGAAACCCGAACTATCCGTCAATGGATGAGTTGGTTGCCTTCGTTAAGAGACGCAGAAATGTCGTGACCGTCTCGGTCCATACGGATATCATTTGGATTACTCCTCCGGGACTGAACCTGTGAGGATTGGCTTATGAAAACACTTGTCGTCCGTGTCAGTGGCGGTCTTGGCAACCAGATGTTTGAATATGCGCTCGGTCTTGCAGTCTCGCAGCGTACCGGACGTGTGCTTCGTCTGGATCTGACAGACTTCCTTGTGTTCAGAAGCGGCCGGACGTATCAGTTGGATCAATTCTGCGGCCCGCGTGCAACGAGACGGTGGGGGACCGTCCAAACGGGGCTTTTTCTGGCTGCCTGGATCATCGGGAAGCGGATCAGCATGGGCCTGGCGACAGCGTTGTTCCGTATTCTCAATGTGTGCGTCATTCAGACCGATCAGCTCTTTCATGTTGACCCCGGTTTTATGAACGCGCTCTTGGCTGGAACCAACGCGACGCTGTGCATTGCCGGTTGCTACGGGGTTCTCCCGTATCTGGCGGATGCGACGGATGCTATTCGTGAGGCGTTTACGTTGACGAGTGAACTGTCCGGCCCCAACAAAACCTATTACGAACGGTTCTCCAACACCGCATCCTCAGTCTCGATTCATATCCGGCGGACGGACTATTTGAGCGCAAACAATGGCGCGCCGGTTCTGGATTTCACCTATTATGCGCGGGCGATCCACACGATCCGGCAGCGCGTAGAGGACCCGCTGTGGGTCATCTTCTCGGACGACATACCCTGGTGCAGGAACGCTTTTGCCGATCTGTCCAACGTGGTCTACGTTGAAGGGAATGCAGACGCTCCGTGGTGCGATATGCATCTCATTTCAGCCTGCCGCCATCACATCATCGCCAACAGCACGTTCTCCTGGTGGGGGGCGTTTTTGAGCCGCGCCCCGTCTGGCATAACCGTCTATCCCCAAACGTGGTTCCGGGGACAGCCGACAACTGCGGACATGGTCAATCCAACGTGGATGCCGGTCGCTTCTTCTGAATGAGGACACGGGACAATGCCCTGGACAAGCCGATATAGCCGGATATTCACCTACGGCAGTTCGCAGTTCTGCGGACACATCGAGGCCTATTGGGCGGCTCATACGGAGGACCTGCTGGTCTATGTGGTTGAGCCGCGCATCTCACCACATCAGAACGTCATTCGGATCTATCACCGGGGAGCCCTTGTTCGCGAATACCCCGTGCGGTCATCCCGGTGGGTCGTCGGTTATTATTCCTGGTGGTACATGAACCACCTGCGAGCCCTGCTTCGTTTTGCGAAGCATCCGAATCAAACGCTCGTGCTGGGATCTCATCCGATTGCTTTCGTGGGCATGTCGCTCATCAAATGGATTCGACCGGTGGTTTATGCCTATTGGATCGGGGACTATTTCACCGATACACGGCGCATCGTCGTCTGGTTTGAGCGTGTCAAGAAGTGCTATCACGACCGGGTTTCCTTTGCGTTCTATTTGAGTGATTCGATCAATCGGGTGATGAACGGACACGTTGCTGCGTGCCCGTCCCGTCGAACGGTGATGTGGGGGCTCAAGGCTTACCCCGATCAGGCGGCGCCTCCGCCGGCCCCGTTTACGCTCTTGTTCGTCGGGTTGATCCGGCCGGGTCAGGGGATTGAGGCGATCCTTGATTTTCTTGCGACACATGAGGGATTCCGGTTGAACCTGATCGGGGTCGGCCAGCCTGTATTTGTCAAACAGCTTCAGGAGTGGATCACGAAGCAACAGCTCGGCAACAAGGTCTTTTTTCCCAATCGGTTTTATTCTGAAGAGGAACTGGTCTCGGTTGCGCGCACGTGCCACGTTGGGGTTGCGCTTTACGATCATTCTCCCGGTAACTTTTCGCATTATGCGGATCCCGGAAAGGTGAAGGCCTATGCCGAGATGCACTTGCCGGTGCTGATCACACGGGTATCGGATATAGTGCCTTTTGTGGAGCGGTTCGGAAGCGGGGAGGTTATCGGGGCTGTTGACGAGATACAGACCGCTCTGGAAAGGATGCAGAATCATTACTTGCGGTATCAGGAAGGTGTTCGGCATTTCATATCGTGCTTTGAGTACGAGCGTTATTATCAGGAAGCATTTGTCGTGTTGGAGAACATTTGAGATGGGGACCTCGCAATATCTTCCAGTCGGTGTCGTCGTTGGGATGAGAAACTCGGCGACAACGATAGTGGCGTGCTTGAAAGGATTGATCTCGCAGACGTATCCCATTGCTGAAATTGTTGTCGTTGACAATGTTTCAACAGACGCGTCGGCCGGTCTCGTCGAAGACTTTGCGAAATCGAGTCCGGTTGCTGTGCGTCTGATCCGGCAGTCCGTGAACGGCGGATTGACATCAAGTTACAATCTGGGGGCCGAGATCGTGACAGCGTCATTGCTGGTGTTTGTGCACTCCGACAGCATGTTGCCTTCGCCGCAGGAGATTGAACGCTTGGTCGAGCCGCTTCTCTCTGATCCGCAGGTGGTCGCCGCCTATTCTGTCTTGTTAATGCCTGAAGAAGTATGGGAGCGCTTTCCTTTCTGGCAGAAATATTTATTTGCCCGTATGGCATTGATCGAGAAACCCTGCATGTGCGGCAAATTTGACTGCATTCGCAAAGAGGCTTATCTGAAGGTGGGCGGGCACAACGTCAAAAGGTTTACTGCAACTTGTGGGTACGGTGGGGAGGATTCGGACCTCAATGCGCGGTTGAAAAAGGTCGGCAAGATCGTTGGGTCCTCGGCACGTGTCGTTCACCTCCATGATCTGGGGCCCGGGTATAGGCTGGGGGCCCTCTTCAAGACACGAAAAATGCTGGCGCGTACCTATGGAAAGATATTGGTTTTTGAGGGTCTGCGTCCCCTGACGGGCAAGGTGCCTTTGCTGATCAAGCCTGCGCTGGCTGTGTTGCCTTTGGTTCCGCATCTGTTTGTGGAAGGTTGTATTATCTTCTTCATTTTTTCATTGGTTTATTCCAGACGGATGTTTACCACGCGATGTACCCTGATGAATTGGCGTATTCTCTTGGTTCCGGTCATTGATGTTGCGTTGATATACCATGAGACGTTCTGGTTCATCGAGGGGCTTCTGACGCCATCGGCTGACGCGCGTGCAAGCTCACCAAGTCGCTCGAAAAGAGATGCGTGAGTATGCGGTGTTCCTGCTGGCGGGTTTATCGTTTGGAGCCTATAATGTGATCTCATCTGGATGTTTGAATGGAAAGGGTCGGAACGGATTGTGACGGCCGAACAAATACAAAAAGGAAAAGTCGTCATCTTTTCTCACTATGCGACGACGGGCGCATGTGAAGAATTGCGGGATTGGCTTGTTGGCATGCGGGTCCGCGAGCTCGCATATGTGGCTTTTCCGTTTGGTCCTAACCCTGACCGCTTTATTCGGACCGATGTTTATCGGGACGGTCGGTTGTTCAAGACCACCCGTTCGCTGTTTAGAATCCGGCTGCCGGAACCGCTTGCTTACGCCAAAGACTTTCTGTATGCGATCACTTACGCCATGCGAGTGGGATGCGGCGCTGACCTGCTGGTGGCCGGGGATAACCTCCTTTCGTTGGCTGGATGTCTGGCAAGTCGCATAGCTCGAATCAAGCGTGTCGCCTATTACATGATTGATTATACGCCAGTGCGCTATGCCAATCGGTTATTGAATGGTTTGTATTACTGGGTGGATCGACAAGCCGCCTGCCGGGCGGATGTCGTCTGGCCGTTGACAGAGGAAATGATTCAGGGTCGTTTCAATGCCGGCCGGCTCGACCGGCGGCGTGTCCGGTGGTATGTTGTTCCCTATGGCTGTCATGCCGTCAGTAGCGCATCGTATGATGTTCGAAACGTGGTTTACATGGGTGATATTGTGCAAAGCAAAGGGGCTGATCTATTCATACCCTTTGCCAACGCTTTGCGACGCATGGTTCCCGCTTTCCGCTTCACGATCATCGGCGGAGGCCGGGATCTCGCGGGTTTGAAGGCGGAAGCCGAACGGGCGGGTCTGCGCGATCAGGTGACTTTTCATGGCTTTCTGGCAGCCATTGGCGATGTCGTGGCGTTGGTGGCCCGGGGCGGTGTGGCGATCGCTCCGTATGACCCCTCCGATGCCAACAGCTTTACGTTTTATTCAGATCCTGGAAAGGTCAAGGTTTACCTCGGATGCGGACTGCCTGTTGTGTTGACGGACGTCCCGCCCATCGCACGGGTGATTGCACGCGAAGGTGCCGGGCGGATCGCGCGGTATGATGCCACGGATCTGGCCGAGACGGTTGCCTCGGTGATGCGCTCGGCCGAATACTCCGCAATTCGAGCTCGCGCGTCTGCCATGGGCCACGAATATGAGTGGAGACGAATCTTTGAAAATGCGTTTGACCAATTAAACGCCTAGGAGAGAGTCGAATATGAACAGGCGCAAAACTAGCCGCTTTCGGCGATTTGCAAAATCAGCGTGTGTGTGGATGCTGGCCTTCGGTTTCAACCCCGCTGCCTGGCGGTATGCGTTTCGCGGATTTATCGTCGCCCTGAAGGAATACCAAACGCTGGCAGGGCAGAACCGCAAGGCAGGATATCCCTTTCGCCTTCATTTCTCGATGCCGTGCCTGGGAGACCGCTACGCGCCCAGTGGGACGGCGAGCGGTCATTATTTCTTTCAAGATTTCTTTATCGCTCGAAAGATCTTTGAACGCCGTCCCGTCCGGCATATGGATATCGGATCTCGTGTGGACGGTTTTGTGGCGCATGTGGCATCGTTTAGAGATATCGAAGTCTTTGATATTCGGCCTCTGACGCTAAACATCCCGTCGATTCTCTTTAAGCAGGCTGATCTGACGCATCTGGATTCTGCGTATCGACACTGCTGCGACTCGCTCTCCTGCCTGCATGCCATCGAGCATTTCGGTTTGGGGCGTTACGGTGATGCGATTGATTTGTATGGGCATGTCAAGGGCTTTGACAACTTGTGTTCCGTGCTCAAACCCGGGGGCGTGCTCTATTTTTCAACGCCTATCGGTCCTGAGCGCATTGATTTTAACGCATGCCGGGTGTTCAATATCCGGACCATTCTCGATCTGGCGCATCTGGGCTTTGAGCTTGATGAATTCTCGTATGTGGACGATGCAGGAAACTTTCATGCCAACGTACAACTGACACCCGAGCGGATAATCGATAATTGTGGATGTGATTACGGATGCGGAATCTTTGAGTTCCGGAAGAAATTGCAGGAGACGATTTCAGAATGAACATTGTCTGGATATTGAACAGCTACGGGCTTGATTCGGGGGCGATCACAGGATCACCCATTCGGTTTCACGCGATTTCGTCGCGGTGGAAACGGGATATTCCTGATCTTGCACAGACGCTGATGACGACCTCTGGCGGCGAATGTGTGTTGCGCAGCGTCGGCTGCACACTTCCCGTCGTCCGTGTACCCGCATCACTTTTTTTGAATCGTGAACCGTTCAAGATGAAGGCGTTTCGGCTTTGGTCCTATTTTGTGACGGCTATCCATGCGCATCTAGCGAGAAAACGGATGCCGAAGGCCGATGTCGTGATCACAGTCAGCGACTACTTTTGTGATGTGGCGGCGGCCTGCGTTGTGAAGCGGAGACGTCCGGGATCGCGCTGGATCGCCTGGATCCATCACAAAGAATTGCATCCGACACAGCGGCCGGGCAACCGGCTGTTTAATGCCATCACTTGGCGGATGCAGGAGTGGAGCTTCAAACGGATTGCACGTTTTGCGGATCAGGCCTGGGTGCTCGATTCGGACGCGGGGGATTTGTGCGGAAAACGCCTTTCGGAAATGGGGATGCCGCGCGAGCGCATCCGAAAAATGCAGAATGGCATTGATGCGGGACCAATCAAACAGGTTCCAGAATCAGGCAAGACGGTGGATGCCGTGATGATCGGCGTACGGCCGAACAAGGGGAGTCTCGACGTCGTTCCCATCTGGAAGTGTGTTCAGGCGATCCGCCCCGGCACCACGTTATTGTTGATGGGTGGAATGGCTGGCGAGGACGCATTGGCCAAACACATCCGCAAGGAGGGGCTCGATGGGGTGATTACGATTTTCAAACCGGCCGAGGGTTGGCTGCCCTTCGACGCCTATGTCCGCACGATTAAGAGCGCGCGTCTTCTTTTCGCTCCCAGTCATGAGGAAGGGTGGGGGATCGCGGTGTGCGAAGCGATGGCCTGCGGGCTGCCGGTGGTGGCGTATGACTTGCCGGTCTATCGCCGTGTCTATGGCAACGCTCTGGTCACGGTGCGCGAGGGTAACCCTCGCGCTTTTGCAGTGGCGCTTTGCGGTCTGTTGGATGATGCGGGCCGGTTTTCCGATTATGCCAAGCGCGGGCGTGATTGCGCCGGAAGGTACGACTGGGATCGTGTCGCGATGGATGATCTGGCCGTAGCGGATGGAA
This sequence comes from Lentisphaerota bacterium, assembly GCA_016873675.1. NCBI lineage: Bacteria > Pseudomonadati > Lentisphaerota > Lentisphaerota bacterium. The sequence goes on from VGWG01000002.1 coordinate 41,752, forward strand.
ATGGGTGTTGCGTGATGCAGAAGATATCTACGGATAGTGAGACTCGCACGAGACAAAAATGCGGAGTGTTAGTATGAATCCCTATGCTTTCAATTCGTCTGCTTATCCTGTGTCCCGGTGCGGACAAGATGACAGTCGGGTCAAGATGGTCGTGCCGCTGCTTGGCCGGGTTGGGCGAGTGTTAGATGTCGGTTGTCTGGACGGAACGATCGGGACATTACTCCTGAATGAAGGGAATGAGGTTTACGGTATCGACGCATCCGAGCCTGCCATAGCTCAGGCCCTGGCGAGAGGAGTGAAAGCCCGGCTCGGCAATGTCGAGGAACGATTTCCATTCGATGATGCCCTGTTTGACGGCGTTTTCGCTGGTGAAATCATTGAACACATCTTCGATATTGACAAGATGCTGTCGGAAATCGGACGAGTCTTAAAGCCGGCAGGCGTATTTGTTCTAACCACACCGAATCTTGCCGCTTTTGGAAGACGACTGCTGTTACTCTTGAACCAAAATCCTCACATTGAGATTTCGTTCACCGATGGTGCGGCCGGCCATATCCGCTATTTCATTCGGCAGACGCTTTTCGACATTCTGGGCAAACACGGTTTTACAGTCGAGGTGTTCTGTTCCGATGTGATTAATTTCAACGCGGCGGGGTCACTGCACAGCTACTGGCTGGCGCGGTGGTTCCCCACCTTTGGCAAATCGCTCATTGTGCGTGCCATCAAACAGGCGTAAGCACCAGCCTGATAGGTGTGGGGAATCCCTTATACGGTGCCACGTGATCGGTGCCACGCGACTGTTTGATGGATCGCATCGGCGAGGGAGCCGTGCGGGGTTAAGCCGAATGCGTGCCGGGCGCGGGCGACGGACGGCACATAACGCGCGGGCAGGACGCCCTCTTGCGCTTGCTGTTGAATCAGGATCTCGTTCTGCGTACCCGCGCATTCTCGGACCAGGCAGGCCAGGTCACGGATGGAAATGACATCCTCCGAGCCCACGTTGTAGGCCCTGCCATGCTCGCCCCGCAGCAGAAGCGTCCAGAGCCACTCCGCGAGATCGGCGGCGTAAAGATACGAACGCAGTGGAGTGCCGTCACCACGAATGACAATGGGGCGGTTTTCCAGGCAGTCTCGGATGAAGTTGCCGATGGCGAAGTGGGCGTCGAGCGGAAGATAAGGCCCGACAAAGGCAAAAGGGCGGGCGATGACACATTCAAAGGAACCGGTCGAAGCATCGAGGCAGAGCTGCTCAGAAACCTTTTTACCTCGTCCATATGCGGTTTGCGGGACACCTTCGTACGTTTCAGGAACATGACTCAGTGTCGGCGGTTGCATGCCGTAAACCGCTCCTGAACTGATATAGAGCAGTCGCCGGGCTCCACACCGCGTGACAAACTCCAACAGATGCCGCGTCCCCTCGGTGATGACGGAGTACATTTCTTCGGGATCTTCTTGTTCCAATTTCGCACTGGCGGCGGTCGCGCCGTGGATCACAAAGTCGAAAGTGCGCCCGGTCGGCGGCGTGAACGAGCGGACATTCCCCGCGATGAAATTTAATCCCGGCTGGCCAATGAACTCGGGACAGGAATCGAGAAATCGCTTGGGGTCACGCGAGAGTGCGGTCACGGTGATGTTGAGATTACAGCTCTTGCGCAAATGAACAAATAATTGCAACAACCACTTGCCAAAAAAACCGGTCCCACCGGTCAAGAAGACATGCTGACATTTGAGAAGCGACACACTGCCCGCGAGCGCGGGGAATATGTTCCCCATGTGTTCTTCTATGACAGAGCCTCTCATGGGAATCCTTGGAAGTCGACGGGAGGATCCATTTCGGAAAGAGCGTTGCCGAACTTTACCTTTGGATAGAGATCGGTCCTTGGATCGATCATAACCTGTAAAAGACACGGCCCTTTCTGCTGCTTCATCCATTCACAAGCATCGCGACATTCATCCATAGTTACAAGCGTTTTGGCAGGGATACCATAGGCGAGCGCTATCTTTATGAAGTCAGGCGCCGAATATCCCCAAACGGTTGATTGATAGCGCCCGTCAAGATAAGAATCCTGGAACTGGCGCACCATTCCCAACGATTGATTATTCAGAACCACCAGACGCAGGGGCAGCGCATGATGCACAACACTCTGAAGTTCTTGAATGTTCATCTGGAAGCCGCCGTCCCCGGCGAAGAGGATCGTCTCGCCCGACACCATCGACGCTGAAATGGCTGCTGGCAATCCGAATCCCATAGCTCCCAATCCACCGGGGGAAAGAAAACGCTGATTCTTCCGGACACAGGCCGATTGGGCCGCCCACAATTGGTTCTGGCCCACATCAGTCACGATCACCCGTGCGGAAGGAAACGCTCGTGTTAATTTCTTTACGAGCCTGTTGGGATTCATCGATATTCCGCTCCCCAACTCGTCGCAGTCCGTACGTTGCTGATGCCAGCGACTGATACTGGCCAGCCATTCCTGTCTTTCCGGCCAAGTGATCGTCTCCGTCAATTCATCGGCCACCGTCAAGAAGTCGAGGATGTTTGCAACGACAGGCGTGCAGCCACTCAAGCGGTTGTTGATCTGCGCCTCTACACAATCGACATGAAAGACCCGCTGATTAGAGAAACCCTTGACACTCGACCCTGTCTGCCTTACATCGAGTCGGCTTCCCAGAACCAGAATCGTGTCCGCTTCCACCATTGCCTTGTTAGCCCAGCGGTTCCCGTTCGTTCCGACGAGCCCGACCCGGTTCGGATCGTCGGACGGCAACACATCCACCCCCATCAGCGAGTATGCCACCGGAACTCCGATGCGGGAAGACCAAGACCTAAAACGTTCGACCGCCCCAGCCGCCCTTACACCGCCCCCCACCAGAATGAGCGGACGCTGTGCATCTGCCAAAGCGGACAACACATCACGAACAAGACTCTGGGAAAGGCTGGCCCCCTCATGTGTAAACGCGCAATGAGCACTCACACACGAAGAGGCGCCAACCTTCTGTCTCTGCACATCCATGGGGATATCCAGCAAAACCGGACCAGGACGGCCCTCTACGGCCAATCGAAAGGCCTCGTCCAGTATTGCGGGGAAAGAGGCTGCATCCTCAACGGTCCAAGCTCCTTTTGTGACGGCATGGGCCATAGACACAATGTCCGTTTCTTGAAACCCTTGCTGGCGAATGGCTCGGGGACCACGTTGCTCATCCCGATTAACCTGCCCCGTGATAAACACAGCCGGACTAGAATCAAAGTAAGCGCCAGCGATTCCCGTAAGTAAATTGATCGCGCCAGGGCCGCTCGTTGCCATAGCCACGCCAGGTCTTCCCGTCAGCCTTCCATACACGTCAGCAGCCATTGCCGCAGCCTGTTCGTGGCGAAGGGATACGATCTGTACGCGTCCATCGCGGTACAACGCATCCAGCAGGAGAGTGATCATTCCGCCAGTGACCTCGAACACGCGTTTGATCCCTCTTCGATTGAGTTCACTCGCAATATATTCAGCTACATTCATAATTGGGTCAGTGTCTGGTGCGAAATTCTTGTGGCGAAAAGATTTTATAAAGATCCTCAATGTGTTGTATCGTTACCTCTTTCAATGGTTTGCGATTTTAAAATATGGTGCCAGGGGAGGGAGTCGAACCCTCACGGTGTTGCCACCGGTGGATTTTGAGTCCACTGCGTCTGCCATTTCGCCACCCTGGCGGAAGTGGAGAGAGTTTATAGCACGAGCGGGGGCTGGATATCAACCCTAATCACCGTTCGGGCTGAAGAAACAGGTCAGGCCGGTAGGCGGTCGGGAAGTTCGGGTTGTACTTGTAGGCGGCGTAGCAGGGCTGGGGACCCTCAGCCATGCCTTCGAGATTCATCCAGCGCTGGTCATTGAGCATCGCGTGCCAGGTGGACAGAAAGTCCTTGCACTTCCACGTGCGGCAGTTGAGGTCGTTGCGGTGCCAGCCGACAAATTCGCCGGTCTCGATGCGCGCCTCGACCGCCAGGGCGGCCTCGACGTGGCGCAGCGCCTGGTAGGCTTCGAGATAGGCCTCGTAGCCGCGCCCGTCCAGATAGTGCATCACCGAGCGGCAGAAGGCCCGCGCCATGCGCGTCTGGTGCAGGGATTTGTCGAGCTGGGCCATGGCTTCGTGCTCAAAGAACGTCCGGCGGTTGCCGTGAAGATGCCGCGCGGCGTCGTGGGCGCGCTCGGCGGCTATCGCCCATTTCGGCTCGGCGGCGTCCAGCCTCTCGACAAACCAACTCAGCGCCTCGCGCAGCGTGGCAAAGCGCTTCAGGCCCCAGATGGCCGGAGGCTTGTCCTCGCGGTTGTAAACACGCTGGAGAGTGAAGCGGACGATCATCGGATAGAGGTTGTCTCCCACGGTGTTATCCGGACGGCTCTCGTCGGCCGCGAATGGAATATCGGTCAGCGCTCGGTAGGCGTCAGCCACCTCGTGGTGTTCCGTGCCGAGCACCTGCCGCGTGTACCAGCCGAACGTGCCGTCCCCGTCCGCGCCGCAGACGGCGGCCATGGCGGCGTAGTCGCTGGCGTAGCCCATGACCTGTCGCAGATTGAAGATCTTTTCGCGCACGTTTCCGACGTTGAGGATCAGGATGCGGTTCATGCCCAGATCGACCGCGCGCTTGAGTTCGCGCGCATAGACGCGCGGCGCATAGCTCGTCACGCGCATGGATTGGGCGCCGTTGAACATCGAGACATGCTGATAGACGCCCGTCGCGTGCGTCGAGCGGCCGACCAGATCCTCCAGATTCTGTCGCATGCAGGCGTCGCCGTCGTCTGTATGGATGATCGTTGTCCCTTCGGGAAACCGCAGCAGCCCGGCGTTGTAGAGGGTGTACAGTTCGCCCCAGAGGTAACCGTAGGTTTCGGGCGTCTCCTCCCCGCGGACTTCGCGGATGAGCTGGAGCTGGGCCGCCAGGACTTCATTGATGATCTGCGCCTTGATTTCCAGCGGCGCATCGGGCTTCATGTTGGGGTCGTCCACCCAGAACGGACGGTCGATCAACCCGCGGAAGTTGAGGGTCCACAGCACCTTCTTTCCGGTCTGGCGCGCGATGGCCTTGCGCCAGTAGGCGAGGATTTCGTTGCGGTTGGTGGACCAGGAGAAGGGGATGCCGCGCGGCCAGTAGAACGGCGCGGAGCCGAGCGGTTCGGCGTGATGCTGGGCGATGTAGAGTCCCAAATTCGAGGCGAGCGTGATCTGCGGTTCATCGGGGAGGATGTTGGTGCCCGGGATGACGCAGGTGCAATCCATGCGCAAAGCGAGTTCGAGCAGTTCGCGCCACACCTCCATGGAAAATCCGTGCTCCGGTTTCTCCATCTGAAAGCCGACCAGGAGATCCTCGTCGTTGAAGAAAAAACCGCGATGGCGGAAGGTGCGGGGCTGGGAGGCCGACGTGCCGCAGGGAATCTCGATCTGATCGGCGCGCGCGGGAACGATGCCCGTGAAATAACGGCAGGGATCGGCCTCTAGCCAGCGCGCGCTGAAGGCGTAGATCCCATGGATCAGCCCGAGTTCGTCGCTGCCGGTGATGGTGATGCCTTCGGGTTTCACCTCGATGACATGGGCGTCGAAGCCGCCGCCGGCGGGGCCGAGGCGCAACGCGATTCCGGCCGGGGCGGGGCCGCGGACGGTGCCACGCTCCAGGCCGAGCTTGCGCCGGACATCCTGGCGAAGCGCGCGGGCCGCAGCGGCCACGGCCGCACTGCGACTCTGATCCTGAATGGTTGTTTCAGCGGTAAGCGTGCATGATTTCATGGTGTGTAGAGGCTCAGGGAGCGGCTGGCGGCCGCGCCTGCGTGTCCGGGATACCGGCTTCCTTCACGCGGGATACGGCCTGTTGTTCGCTGACAAAAAAGAAGCGGGAAAATCCGGCGGTTCGAAGGGCCGAGGAGACGCGGACGAACAGGTCGCGTTTTTTGCTGTCGGGGATGTTGATCCGAATCGGCTGGTTGAACGGCACACGCATCGCCTTCAAGGCGGCGGCGAGACGCTCAACGGGATAAGGCCTGCCGTTGAACCACACCTGGTCCGCAGCATCGGTGTACAGCGCCAGATCGGCGAGCGTGCCGGTGACAGCCCCGTTCGGCTGGGGCGTGGCGCATCCCGCCAGCAGCGCCAGCGCGGCCAGCAGGGCAAACCCGCATGTGCGGGCGCTCATCGCGCGCTTCATGCGTCCTTCCCCTCTGGAGCGGTCGCGGCGGCGGAGACGGCCGCGTTGTTGCGCGGGCCGTGCAGGTCGAGCGCCATGGCGATTTCGGGGCAGGTGAACGGGTTGGAGTATTTGGTGCAATTGATGCACCCCATGTAGATTTTGTGCATCAGCGAGGTTTTGGGGACTTCTCGGAAGCCCAGCGTCCGGAAGAACTCGGGGGCGAAGGTGAGCACGATCGCCTGGGTCGGCGCGAACGCCTCGACCCGCGCCAGGACGGCCCGGATCAGGCGCGTGCCGATGTGCTGCCGGCGGCAGGACGCGCTGACCGCGACCGACTGGATCTCGACCGACGCCTTGGAGGGGTCGCCGACCTCCGGCAGAATCTGCCAGGCGGCGCACGCGACAATCCGCCCGCCGTCCTCGCACACGTGGAAGCGGTCGATGTTCATGATTACGTCGCTCACCGGCCGGATGATCAGGTCGTCCGGATGCTGACGGATCAGGGTGTAGATCGGGATCGCGTCGGCCAGAGCGGCGGGGCGGTCGATGATGGCGTCACCTGCATTCATGGCTACCTTTTCAGACGGATCCAGGACGAGAGCTTGCCGCGGTTTGGCGCGAACGGCGCGGGATTGCACGTGTCGCCGCCGACCGATGGGGACGGCGTCTCGTCGGATCGCGATTCCTGGGAATGTTCGAGTTGATCGATGCGGCGGAGGAGCGCCTGCTGGGTGGAGGCATGGTGTTCGCGCTCGACCTCCCGCTGCTTCCGCTCCTGGCTCAGATCCTGTTCGCGGCGCCGGATGGTCTCGGCCAATTCCTGAGTCTGGCGGGCCAGCTTGTCCGTTTCGGTGACTCGCGTGCGCAGGCGGGCGTCTTCGGCCTCCAGCACGCGGATTTTCCGGTTGAGTTCGGACTCTCGCTCGTCGGCCAGGCGAGCCTCCTGCGCCTGGGTCGCGCGGAGCGTGGCCATTTCGGCCTGCAGGCGGACGGCATCGGCCGGATGGCGCCGATTGCCCGGATCGGCGGCGTGGCGGCGCGTGGCGGTGCTCTCCATTTCGCCGCTGAGGATGCGGGTCAATTCATAGATGCGGCTTTGGATCGCCTCCTGCCGGCGCGTGGTCCAATCGCGCAGCCCCGCGACGGCTTCGCGCTCCAGCGCCAGATCATTCTCGAGACGTTCAACCTCCTGGCCGAGGATTTGCGCGATGGCACCGAGCGGGTCCGCAGCGCAGGCCTCGGCCGCGCGCGCGACGGGCGAGAGTGGTTTCTCCAGATCGGCGATGCGGGCTTGCAACTCCGTTTCGCGGCTGTTTGAGAGCGTGAGCAGATCGGAGTAGGCGGATTGGACCTCGGCGATCTCGCGCTTCAGCGTGTCGGCGTGCGCGGAGGCCATGGCCTGCGCGCGATCAGAGGCGGCAATCTGGACGCGCGCCTCTTCGAGCAGGCGCTCGGCATGGGCACCGCGCTGTTCCGCGGCGGCCTGCTTCCGCACCGCCTCGGCTGCCTGTGCGCGACAGGCGTCGCGCTCCTGTTCCGCAGCGAGGCGCTTGCTTTCGGACGCGGATGCGGCCTCGCGAAGGCGGGCGATATCGGACTCGGGGATGGCCCGTTTTTCGGCTTCGGCCAAGGCCAGGCGCAGGGAGTCGCGCTCGTGTTCGAGGGCCGCGCACTGCTTGGTGGCCTGTTTCGCGGCGGCGAGCGTCTCTTTCTGGCGGGCGTTCTCGGCTTCAAGCGCGGTGATGCGGTGGCGGAGCGCATCGCATTCCTTGGACGATTTTTCGGTTGGGGCGCTGGCAGCGCGCGGTTCAGCGCCGGGACGGATCACGCGCGCCAGATCGGCCTTGTCGGCGTAGACCAGCCGCGCGTCTGGAGGGGCCTTGCCGCTGGTGAGGATGGCGTCGGCGGCTGTCCGGTTGAGGGGGCCTCGGAGGTTGCCCGCGCCGTCGTCAATGTACCAGGCGATGCCCAGTTCAGGGACCTGTTCGGCCGGCAGCCAGGTCGTCTGGTCGGTCGAGACCTCGTGTCCCGGGAGGATGCGGCCCTGCTCGGCCCACACAACGATGCCAGAGGTGGATACCGGTCCGAAGATGGTTTTACCGGCGATTCGCAGGAACCACTGGCGGGTGTCTGTTTTATCGGCGTTCATGGGCGGGGCATGTTGGGGGTGTTGGTTTTCTTCTGGCCTTTGAAAATGCTGCCGTTGGTTTCGCCGATCTTGCGCAGTTCACGCTGGGCCTGCACCTCGAGGTCGGCCAGCGAAAGGGACGCGGCGGTTTTTTTTCCGGTAGGGGGCGATATCGGCGGCAGGGGCGCGTCGGGTTCGGTGACGATGCAGGCATCTTCGGTGGCCGGTTGGTCGGCGGCGGCGAGGGTGGCTGCAAGCTGCTGGGAAATGCGCCTCACGCTCTCGAAGCGGGCGGTGTGCGCCTGGAATCGGGCGGCGTCGGCCGCCTGTTCGCGGCGCGCCTGTTCGGCCTGCGCGCGCGCGGCGGCGGATTCCTGCTCGGCGTGAAGGAGCGATTGCCGGATGAGCCCGGTCTGGCGCTTCGCCTCGTCGGCATCCCGGCGCGCCTGCGCAAGGGCGGCCTCAAGCGATTCGACGCGAGCCTGCAAGGCGTGACCGTCGGTAGCGGCGCCCTGCAGGCGGGCGACATCCGATTCCAAGGCGGCGATCCGCCCCTCCTTTTTGATGCCTTCGGCCTGCAGGCGGTTCTGAGCGGCTTTCAACTCCTGGCGTTCGGCGTCGAATTCGTGGTCGCGCGCCTTGAGGTCGGCCTGCGCCTGGTTCAGCGCGCTCTGGAGGGTTGCCGCGCGCTGGTCGGACGTCTCTGCGCGGGCGAGTGCGTCACGGCGGGCGGCGACGGCGACCAGCAGGTCGGCCTGCTGATGCGCGGGGGCGGGCGCGTCGGCTTGCTCGCGCCGAAAGATGGCGGCGGTGGCCTTGAGCGAACCCTCCCGGATCAATTCGTTCAGGGCATAGCGATGGATCGGCCCATAAAACGTGGCGGGGGAAACTTCGGCAATCCAGTCCATGTCGAGCCCGAGCGTGGTGACGGGCACCCAGTCCGTTCCATTCTGAGACGCCTCGCTGGTCGGGGCGATTCGGCCATCGTGCGCCCAACTCCGCAGGGTATCGTGCGAGGCCGGACCAAAGATCGCGCCCTTCTCAGTGCGGATCGTCCACAGGAAGTCGGCTGCCGGCGTGGATGATTGTGCAGACACGGTTGACACATCTCCGGGTTGGCGGGTTCTCATGCGTTGAACGAAAACAACGGGAGACAGTGTACCGGATTGTTGCCGCGAGCGCAAACGGTTAGATGCGGGCAAAAAAAAGTGAAAAATAACGGCTTGTTTTCCATCGGCAGATGTGATACTTGTAATCGCTTGCCGTCACCAGGCGGCAGACCATTCGGTTCGCCGTATGTGGCATACGGGCAGACGAGCCGACTGCAACACAACCCAAACCAGCAATCACGAGACGGGCGAGAGGCCGGCTGCGTCGTCAGCTCGGCCGGGAAACCGGCGCGACGCATCCTGCGGGCGGCGGTTTCACATGCAGGGCCGGCGGCGCGCCGCAGGCTGGCAGTTACCGTTTCACGGAAAAATCCCAATGGCCAAGCACAAACCCACTACGTTTGCCCCCAAAACCGGAGACATGTATGCCGCGATGGAGGCGGCTTTGCAGCAGCAGAGCAGCACGTTCACGCCGGGCGGAATCGTCAAGGGGACGATTCGCGGCGTGAGTGGAAATCAAGTCTTCATCGACATCGGTTACAAATCCGAAGGCGTCGTCCAGGCCAGCCAGTTCGCCGACATCGCGCAAGTCAAGGTGGGAGACCTCGTTGACGTCCTGCTCGAGCAGCTCGAAGGCGAAGACGGCATGGTGGTGCTCAGCAAGTCCAAAGCGGATGACAAGCTCCGCTGGGAATCGGTGCTGAAGAAGTATACGGAGGGATGCGTCGTCGAGGGTGTCATCACCTCGCGCGTTCGCGGCGGCCTGATTGTGATGATTGACGGCGTCGAGGCGTTTCTCCCCGGGTCCCAAGTGGACATCACGCCGGTTCATGACGCGGAGCCGTACATCAATCAGAAGTATGATTTCAAGGTGATCAAGATCAGCGACGAGCGCCGCAACATCATCGTCTCCCGGCGTGAACTGCTCGAGGACCGCCAGGCCAACAAGAAGCGCGACCTGCTGCTGACGCTGCAGAAGAACCAGATCCGCAAGGGGCGCGTCAAGAACATCACGGAGTTCGGCGCGTTTGTCGATCTGGACGGCTTGGACGGTCTGCTGCACATCACCGACATGAGCTGGGGCCGCATCAAGCACCCCTCCGAGCTGGTGCGCGTGGGCCAGGAGCTCGACGTGATGATTTTGGATGTCGATCTGGATCGCGACCGGGTGTCGCTGGGACTCAAGCAGGCGCAGGCGAACCCGTGGGAGGGGATCGAAAACCGGTATCCGGTCGGCAGCCGCCTGCGTGGCAAGGTGGTCAACCTGATGCCTTATGGCGCGTTCGTCGAGATCGAGCCGGGCATCGAGGGTCTTGTTCACGTCTCGGAATTTTCGTGGACCAAGCGGGTGACGCGCGCCTCGGACATGCTCAACATGGGCGACGAGGTCGACGTGGTCGTGCTGAGCATCAACCGGGCCGATCAGAAGATCGCCCTGGGCATGAGGCAGACCGAGTCCAACCCGTGGGACACCGTGCAGGACCGCTACCCGGTCGGCAGCCGCATCTCGGGCAAGGTGCGCAACTTCACATCATACGGTGCGTTTGTCGAGCTGGAAGAGGGGATCGATGGCATGATCCACGTCTCCGACATCTCGTGGACGCGCAAGATCAATCATCCGAGTGAGATGCTGCAAAAGGGACAGCCCGTAGATGCGGTGGTGCTGGACGTTGATCCTGCCAACCAGCGCATCAGCCTCGGCTTGAAGCAGGCGAGCGACGACCCGTGGAACACGATCGCCGCCCGCTATGTGATCGGCCAGTCGGTCAAGGGCAAGGTCTCCAAGATTGCCTCGTTCGGAGCCTTCATCGAGCTGGAGGACGGTGTGGACGGTCTCGTCCACATCTCGCAGATCAGCGACCAGCATGTCGAGAAGGTCAAGGATGCGCTCAAGGTCGGCCAGAGCGTGGAAGCGCGCATCGTCAAGATCGACCGCGATGAGCGCCGGATCGGTCTGAGCATCAAGGCGATGACCATGGACGAGACCGAGCTGGCCGCAATGGCCAAGGAGCTGAATCAGGTCGATCTGAAGCCGGGCGAGCATCTGGTCGGACTCGCCGCCGCCTTTGACGACGCCTTCGCGCAAAGCGAAGAGTGGCGCCCGGGGGCTGGCGAGTAGCACCGGTTTCCACGTGCAGCACGAACCACCCGTCGCCCGCAGCCCTTGGCTGCGGGCGGCTTGTTTTGGGGCAGAAGGTGACGCATCGGCTTATGCTCCGGACGTTTTTCACGATGCGCTTCGCCAAGAACAGGGTGATAACAAAATAATTTCGACGCTTTTGGGCTTGACCCGTGTTCGTCTTTACTCCACACTAGCCGACACTGTGTACTTTTACAGGCGGGGGTTTCTGTGAACCCGCAGGAAGAACGCGCATGCTGAACAAGTTTTTGAATCTTTTTTCAAACGACATCGGTATTGACCTGGGAACGGCCAATACCCTCGTGTATGTCAAAGATCGCGGGATTGTTCTCCGCGAGCCTTCGGTGGTGGCCATCCAGAAGGGAACCAAGCGCATTCTGGCTGTGGGCGAAGAAGCCAAGCGCATGCTGGGCCGGACGCCCGGAAACATCGAGGCGATACGTCCGATGAAGTCGGGGGTGATCGCCGATTTCGACATCACAGAGGCCATGATTCGGTATTTCATCCGCAAGGTGCATCCTCACAAGCTGGTGAAGCCCCGCGTCATCATTGCGGTGCCCAGCAACATCACCGAGGTGGAGAAGCGCGCGGTGCAGGAGTCTGCCAAGCACGCGGGCGCACGGGAGGTCTTTCTGATCGAGGAGCCGATGGCGGCCGCGATCGGGGTGGGGCTGCCGGTTCAGGAACCGGCGGGCAACATGATCGTGGATATCGGCGGCGGCACGTGTGAAGTCGCGCTGATTTCGTTGGCAGGTATTGTCTGTTCGCGGAGTATTCGGGTCGGCGGCGACGTCATGGACGAATACATCGTGCAGTACATGCGCAGGGTTTATAATCTGATGATTGGGGAGCGAACCGCAGAGGAGATCAAGATTACCATCGGTTCGGCGTATCCGCTCCAAGAGGAAAAGCGGATGGCCGTCAAAGGGCGGGATTTGGTGGCCGGGCTGCCAAAGACACTTCACGTCACGTCGGAGGAGATCCGGGAGGCGTTGCAGGAGCCGATTTCGGCCATTGTCGACGTTATCCGCAACGCGCTGGAGAATTCGCCGCCCGAGTTGTCGTCCGATCTGGTCGACCGCGGCATTGTTCTGGCGGGCGGCAGCGCGCTGTTGCGGGGGTTGGACAAGCTGATCGCGGAGCAGACGGCTTTGCCGGTGACGCTGGCCGACGATCCGCTGAGCGCGGTGGCCGAGGGGACGGGCGTGGTCTTGGGCGAGCTGTCGCTGCTGGCGCGCAGCGTGATGCGCCACAGTTGACGGCGGCGTGGATGTCTTTTTCTTGAGTGCGGGTTGACTTCCCCCCGATTCAGAAGAGCAAGCGGGGCGGATCGGTGAAGCCGAGAAATGTGTGGCTGTTGTTTGCGCTCTCGCTGGTTGTACTACTGGCGGGAGGCGTTCGTGCTTTATTGCGGCCCGCTGCTCGGGAGGCGCTTTCCCCGTATCAGAGGGGCGTTGTTTTTTTACGGCGTCACGTGGTTAACCGTGTGGCCGTCTCGTTCTCCCGGCTCGACCTCGCTGATCGCGTCTCGGAATTGCAGCGCGAGGTGGGCCGATTGCGTCTGGTTGAGGGTGAATTGGAGCGGGTCGCACAGGAAAACAGCCGTTTGCGGGTAATGCTGGCGCTGCCGTCTCAGCCGGGATTTCGGACCGTGGCCTGTCCCATACTGGAACGCGGGGGGGCGGTCGGATGGTGGGGCACATTGGTGATCAGCAGAGGGACCGATCACGGGATTGCCGTGGGTGCCCCGGTGGTGGTTGCGGCCGGGCTGGTGGGGCGTGTGATGGCCGTGTCGGCTCATACCGCCGACGTGTTGCTGATCACCGACTCCAACTTCAAGGTGGCCTGCGAGCTGGAGACCGGGCGGCCGGAGCTGGGGGGCGTGCGCGGTGTGTTAAGCGGGGCGGGCGGCCGTTCGTCCGAGACGCAGATGCTGGAGATGGTCTATGTGGTCGATCCCCTCAGACTTCGCTATCTGAACCGTGTTTTCGAGCCGGCGCCGCGAACGCGTGTGGTGACATCAGGACTCGGCGGCGTTTTTCCGAGGGGTCTGACGGTCGGCTATCTTCTGGAGACGCGCATGACGGCTGACGGCCTCTACCGCGAGGCGTCGGTGATGCCTGCGGCCGACGTCGGGCTGCTCGACGAAGTGATGGTCCTCGTCAGTGAGAAGGGGGGGGCATGAGGCTCGACCTTCCCGTTCTGCTCTCGCTCGCCGTGGTTGCCGCCACGGCGCAAACCCTGCTGCCGGCCACAAGCTGGATGGCGATTAAGCCACCGCTGCTGACCGCCGTCGCCGCCTACTACGCGTTTTCGCGTGAACTGCCGCTGGCGTTGACCGCCGCGCTTTGGATCGGCGCGCTCACCGATGTCTGTTCCGGCCTGTCATTTCCGGTGACTGCGGTCTGGTTGCTCATTCTGTGCGGGGTGATCCGCTCGGTGCGGCGATACCTTTCCGAGAAAGCCTTCTGGCGGGGCATGGCGCTCATGGCGGTTGCGGCGCCGGGTCAGGCGGTCTGGTATGCGGGGGTCGTGGGGGTGTGGAACTGGGAGGAGTGCCTGCGCGGGCTGATCGCCGCCGCTGGTGTGGGCGCGGGGGTCGGATGGGTTGTTTTTTTTGTGTGTCAATGGCTGGACGGATTGGCCGGAAACGTGAAAGGAGCGGAACCGCGTGATAGAGTTCCGTGGCACAACGCAAACGTTTGACGGCTGGCGCATTCCCGTGTTGGGGATCGGATTTGCCATCGGTATCGCCATCTTGGTATGGCGTCTGCACGATGTACAGGTCACGCGGACGTCGGCTTTCGCCGGACGTCAGAACCGCCAGAGCATTCGGCGGGTGCTGCTCCCCAGTCCCCGCGGCCGGATTTATGACCGTCGCGGCGTATGCCTCGCCGACAACCGGCCGAATCCGTGTCTGGCCGTTTTCATGGAAGAGCTGCGCCGTCCCGGTGGCTGGTCGAACACCATCGATGCGGTCGAGGCGCAGCTCGACGCCGTGGCGGCGATCATCGGGCGGCCGCGCACCCTGACCCGCAGCGAGATCGCGACCCATGTGCGCAAGCGGCTGCCGCTGCCGTTGCCGGTCTGGCAGAATGTGGACGACGAGACGTTGGCCCGGTTTGAGGAACGGGTGACCGCCACGCCGGGGGTGGATGTGTATGTGCAGCCGGAACGGGTCTATCCGCAAGGTTCGTTGGCGGCGCATGTGCTCGGTTACGCCGGTCGGGAAAAGCCCGAGCCTATGAACGACGAACGGTATCATTTCATGCTGCTGGGGATGTTCGGGCGCGCGGGGATCGAGGCGCAGTACAACGCCGTGCTAGAGGGAGTGCCGGGGTGCCGGCTGATCCGGGTTGACGTGTCGGGCTATCGGCGTCTGGATCTCGCCGGGACCGATCCCAAGCCGGGGCGGGATGTGAGTCTGACGATCGACACCATTGTGCAGCGGGAACTGGAGCGGTCACTCGCTGGGCAGATCGGGGCGGGTGTGGTGCTGGACGTGCGCAACGGCGATGTGCTGGCGCTGGCGAGCGCGCCGACGTTCGATCCCAATGAGATGACCCCGGCACCGACCCGGGCGCGCTGGGAATCGATTCGGCGCGACCCGGGCGACATTCTATTCAACCGCGCGGTGCAGGGGCGCTACCCTCCGGGGAGCACCTTTAAGGTCATTGTCGGCCTGGCCGCCATGGGTGAAGGCGGCTTCACCATGGCCGACACCTATACGTGCAAGGGGGAATATGAGATGAAGCCGAAGCCGATCCGATGTTCGCATAACGCGCATCACGGGACGGTGGATTTGCGTCTGGCCCTGCAGGTCTCCTGCAACGGGTATTTCTGCCAAACCGCCGCGCAAATCGGTCCCGAGCCGATCCGGCAGATGGCGCGCGAGCTTGGGCTGGGTGCAGTCTCGGGAATTGATCTGCCGGGCGAGTATGCGGGGCTGGTTCCGGACGCGGCCCGGAAGCGGGCGCTTTATCACGATGTGTGGCGCTTGGGCGACACGTGCCTCATGAGCATCGGCCAGGGCGACCTGCTCGTGTCGCCGCTGCAAATGGCCGTGGCGACCGCGGCGATCGCCAACGGCGGCCGGGTGCTGCGCCCCCGAATCATGCAGTCCGAGACCCAGGGTGGCAGCGTGGTCCGAACCATCCGGTGGCGTCCGGAGCAACTTGCCGTCATTCGCCGGGGCATGGAGGATGCGGTGAGCCTCGGCACCGCGCGCCACGTGCTCGGCAGCGCCGTGACTGCGGCAGGCAAGACGGGAACGGCGGAGTACGGGACGGGTTCACGGCTCAAGAAATACGCCTGGATGATCGCCTATGCGCCAGCCGAGAACCCGGCTGTGGCGATGGCCCTTGTGATCGAGGACGCGGCCGATTCGGGCGGAATGGCGGCAGGCCCGATCGTGCGGCGGGTGTTCTCTGCCATCTTCGGTGCGGCCGATCAGACGCCGCCCGAAGAGACAGGAGCGCCCTCGGCACCCACCGCCAACCATCACGCTGCGATCGGAGGGCGCGCATGAACCCCTCCAAGTCGTTCGGTTGGATTGCGCGAATGAATCTGACGCTGCTGGCGTCGATCATCGGCGCGCTGCTGGTGGGTGTGGCGTTTGTGTATAGCGCCTGTTCGATCCGCGAACTCGATGCCTTGCGGCGCCTCTACCTGCTCCATGCGCAGATGGGTGTGATCGGGTTGCTGCTCTGCTTAGGGCTTGCCTACATCAACTATCAGGATATTCTCCGAGCGAGATGGCTTTTTTACGCCGGGACGCTCCTGCTGCTGGTGCTGACGCTGCTGATCGGAGACAAGACGATGGGGGCCAGGCGCTGGGTGGCCGGCGTCCAGCCTTCTGAGCTGGCCAAGCTCGCGACGATTCTGGTTTTGGCCGAATGGCTCGGACGCCGCGAAGCGTCCAAGGGCATCGGCATGTATCTGGGGACGCTGGCTCTGACGGCGGCCCCGATGGCGCTGATTTTTCTGCAGCCCGATCTGGGGACGACGCTGGTCTTTCTGCCGACGGTCTTTGCGATGCTGTTCGTGGCTCGAGTCTCGCCGCGCGCGGTCGGGGTCACGATCGGTGCTGCCGTGCTCGCGATTGTGCTGTTGCTGGGGCTGATCGTGGCCTCGGAAAGCGAGGATGTGCCGCCGCAGACACGCGAGAAAATCCGAAAGATGTTGCCGTTGAGCGCCTATCAGCGCGATCGGCTGGTTGTGTTTTTGTATCCGGATCGCGACCCGTTTGGCCGCGGTTGGAACAAAAGACAGTCTGAAATCGCCGTCGGGTCCGGCGGCCTGTGGGGAAAGGGCTATCTGAAAGGAGATCAGAACCTGTTGGGCTATCTGCCTGCTTCAGTGGCAAGCAACGACTTTATCTTCTCGGTGCTTGCGGAAGAGACAGGGTTTGTAGGATCCATGATTGTGCTGCTGCTAGCCGTCGGCATTCTCTTGCCGACGCTGGCTGTGGCTTATGTGTGTCAGGACGGCGCGGGGCGGTTGCTTTGCGTCGGAGTTGCGATGGTGACGTTCTGTCACCTCTTCGTGAATATCGGCATGACCATCGGGCTGTTGCCCGTGACGGGTGTGCCGCTGCCGTTCATCAGCTCCGGCAGAACCTTTTTATTAACAATGATGACCGCTTACGGACTGGTCCAGAGTGTGGCTGTCCACGGTCGCGAAACAGCGCCGCGTTTCTAGGCGGCGGGGAGAGAGGCATATGGGAGGCTTGGATATCGTGTTCAGTTGGTTTCGGCGGAAGGAGCCGAAGCGTGAAATTATCGTCAATGCCGAAAAACTGGAGACCCGCGTGGCGGTGGTGGAGAACGGCCACATCGAGGAGTTCCAGGTCGAGCATCCGATGGAGGATCGGCTCGTCGGCAGCATCTTCAAGGGGCGCATCCAGAATCTGGAGAATGAGCTTCAGGCGGCGTTTGTGGATGTTGGCCTCAAGAAAAACGCGTTTCTCCACTATTGGGACATGATCCCGGATGACGACGGCCTGCTGGATGAGGACGACGATTCCACCCGCTCGCGCAAGCGGCGCATTTCGAGCGATGAGATCGCCAAGCGCTTCCCGCAGGGTTCCGAAGTGATCGTGCAGGTGACCAAGGGGCCGATTGGCACCAAGGGGCCGCGGGTCTCGGCCAACCTGAGCATCCCGGGGCGGTATCTGGTGATGATGCCCGGATGCAAGCTTCGCGGCGTGTCGCGCAAAATCGGCGACAGCAAGGAACGGCAGCGCCTGAAGCGGATATTGGACCGGTTGCCCATTCCTGCTGAGACCGGGCTGATCGTGCGGACCGCCGGCGCCGGCGCCAGCAAGCGCGCGTTCGTCCGGGACTTGCGCGGGTTGCTGGCGGTGTGGGCCGACCTGGAGAAGAACATCAAGGAGAAGCCCGGACCGTGCTGCGTCTATCAGGAACCCGATCTGATCGAACGGATTGTGCGTGACTGGCTTACGGAGGAAATTGATCGGGTGGTGATTGACGATCCCGAGGACTACGAGCGCATCCGCTCGATGGCCGCTCGGATCTCGCGCCGCGCCAAGGGGATGATCACGCATTACGAGGGGCAGTTGCCCATCTTCGAACATTATGGCGTGGCCCGGCAACTGGATGATGCCTTCCGGCGCAAGGTTGGCCTCAAGTCGGGCGGTCATCTGGTGATCGACGAGACGGAAGCGATGATCGCGATTGACGTGAACACCGGCCGTCACCGGGGCAGAGGGTCACAGGAGGAAACGATCCTGGATGTCAATCTGGAGGCGGTGGAGGAGGTCGCCCGTCAGCTCCGGCTGCGTAACATCGGCGGTCTGGTGGTGGTCGACCTGATCGACATGAAGCCGCGGAAGCATCAGGCCGCTGTGTTCAAGGCGATGAAGGCCGCGCTGAAGCGCGACCGCGCCCGGACCAACGTGCTGCCGATCTCAGAGCTGGGGCTCATGGAGATGACCCGCCAGCGCCAGGAGGAGAGCATCCTCTCTCAGACGTATAGCGACTGCCCCTACTGCAAGGGGCATGGAGTGATCAAGTCGCCGCTCTCGCTCAGTGTCGACATCCAGCGCCAGATCGCGGCCGTGATGCGCAAGAACCGAAAAGATGGGAATCCGTGCGACCTGCAGGTGTTGATCGCTCCGCTCGTGCTTGATCGCCTGCGCTCGACAGACGAGGCGATGCTGGTGCAGCTCCAGGCCAGTTATCCCGGTAAGCTGACCTTCCGATCAGAACCCTACCGGCATCCGGAATCTTTTCAGATTTTAGAGACAAACACAGGCAAAGTCGTGTACTCTATGGGCGATGTGAAGTCTAACTAGTGTCGAAGGGGCGTCAGGTGTGTGGGGAAGCCTTATGAAAAAAACGATTGCGGCAATCATTCTGCTTGCATGGGTTGCGGTCGGGAGCGTCCGGGCACAGCATCGGATGAATGAAGCAGCCAGAAACCTCGGAGTCTTCAATCCGGATGAACCGGTCACCGTGACGGCGCTGAAGCACGATCTGGACAACCAAACGGGCGTCTGGACCGGCATCGGCGATGTGGTGATCAGCAATTCTTCAGTGGTGGTCCGTGCCGACCAGATCAGCCTCAATCAACGGACGGGCGATGTGCAGGCCGTCGGTCATGTCCGGATGGTGCGCCCCGGCTTCGGCGAGTGGACGGGCGAGCGGATGGTCTTCAACCACCGGACCGGCGCGGGCCTCACCGACGCCAGCCAGGTCAAGGCCGGCCGTTTCACCGTTCTGGCTGAAAGCAGCGAGCGGCAGCCCGACGGCACGGTCGTGTTTCGCGAGGTCAAGATGACCACCTGCACGAATGCGCCGGGTTTCTGGCACTGGCATCTGGCGACCGGGAATGTCAGCTATCAGCCCAATCGCTACTTGTCCGCCCGGCACGGATCGGTCTGGTTCATGGGCGTGCCGATCGCCTATGTCCCGTATTGGTACCGCGACCTCGACTCGCACTATGGTGTGCGGCTCATGCCGGGATATACTTCGGATTGGGGCGTGTTTGCCCTCGGCCGCTATGTGTATCCCTATCTGAGCGCCCCGGATGGCGTGGATGTGACGGGGCAGGCACGGTTTGACTACCGAAGCAAGCGGGGATTGGGCCTTGGTCATGATTTCACGTGGGACTGGGGCGCGCTCGGCAAAGGCCAGATCGAGCTCTATTATGCCGATGACCGCGATCCCGATGAACGGCGCGCCTTCCCCACGACGTTTACCGATAATGATCGTTACCGCATCGCCGTGGAACATGAGGCCGATCTGACGGATAAGGATCGCGTCTTCGTGAAAGGCCAGCTGCTGAGTGACGCTGAGATGCTGAAAACATTCTTCCCGTCGGAACACCGGCGTTCCGTCCAGCCGGACAACGCGCTGTCCTATACGCATCGCGAAGCCGATGGCGCAGGCGGCGTGACAGTCTCAGGACCGTTGGATGATTTCTACGACGGCGTGCAGCGCCTGCCCGAGGCTTGGCTGAACATCATGCCGCAGCTGCTGTTCCCCGGACTCTATTACGAGTCGCAGACCCGCGCCGGCTATCTGCGGAGGCAGACGTCGCCTCGCGATCCGATCATGGTGGGGCCGAGGCCGCCCGAGTACGCCACGTTCCGTGCCGACACCGCCCAACGCCTCTCGCTTCCGTTCTGGGTTGAGGATCTGGTGCGGGTCGTGCCGAGAGCCCGCTACCACGGAACCTATTACAACCAGTCACAGGTCTCGGATGCTGGGGGGGTGCGCAATCTTTTTGAGCTGGGGGCCGAGGCGTCGGTGAAGGGCACGGGCACGCTCGGGATCTACCGGCATGTGGTCGAGCCGTATCTGGACTACAGTTGGATGCCTCGCCCGCAATCGCTGGAGGACGGCGAACCGTATCGGTTCGACCGTTATGACGCAGTGCGCGAATGGCGGGACCTGTTCGGATTTGACGGGCTGCCGTCGTCACGGCAATGGCATGGCGTCCGCTTTGGCGTGCGCAACGCCTTGCAGGAGCGCGATCCCGATGGGCTGAACCGGACGGTTGTCGAGTCGGACCTCTACTCGGCCTACTCGCTCGGCACCGAGGGCGAGCCTCAGGGCATGCAGATCGTTGGCGGTCTGCTTCAGGTGACCCCGAGGAAGAACCTCCGGTTCCGCTCAGAGGTCGAGGTGGATGCCCAAGACCACGAGCTGCGTCTGGCCGATAATGCGCTTTTCTGGCGCACACACAACTGGGAATTGAGCGGCGGACAACTCTTTCGCAAGAGCCTGGCGATCGACCCGTTTGGAATATGGGCCCGGGAGCCGACCGCGCATGTCCTCTACGGCGGCGTCAAACACATCTTCAACACCGTGTGGTCGGTCGGCACCGACGTCCGCTACGAATGCGAGCTGGGGCGGCTGCAGGAGATCTCTGGGTATGTCGAGTACAGTCTGGACTGTCTCGCGTTCCAGCTCCGGACCGGCTATGAGCCGGGCTGGACCGACGTCGCCGGCGTGACCAGCGATCCGAATTTCAAGATTGGACTGGTACTCAGGCTGATCGGCGTTGAAAATCGCTTCGGCTTGTCGGATGTGAACGAAGACTTTGGCTTCTGATGGTCGGCACCGGCTCAGAACAGCGTGCGGAGGAAGGCGGGCGGCTTGCAGGGACGGCGCGTGTCGCGATCCATGAAGGCCAGCACGGTGAACCCGGTCGCGAGCTGAGCTCCGTCCTGTCCGAGGATCGTGTAATTGAAGCGCATGCGAGCGGTCGGCCGGTCGCGGATCTCCACGCGGACGGTCAGCACGTCATCGTACCGCGCCGGATGGTGATAGATGATGCCCGCCTCGACCACGGGCATCATCACGCCCGTCTCTTCAATGTCCCGGTACGAATGGCCGAGGGCGCGGAGCGCTCCGGTTCGCGCAACCTCGAAGTAGGCGATGTAGGCGCCATGCCAGACGACGCCCATCTGATCGGTCTCGCCATAGCGAACGCGAATAGTCTCGTCGTGTGTAAAGGGGCGCATGGGGGTGTCAGTGTTTCACCGCGACCGTGGCGCCGGCGGGCTGGCCAATGGCGGCCAGAAGCGCGCGGAACCAGGGCGTGGCGATGTCAAACGGCTTGCCGCCCTTGATCCTGTGGAACTCGCAGGCGCGGAGTTCGCCACCTCGGTCTTCGTCCTCGCCGACCACGCCCCCCAATCCGTTCAAGGCGCAATCGACCGCCTGATAGGCACAACGCTTGATCAATTCAAGGTCGGCGGCGTTCGGCGCGGCGGCTCGGCTGAAGTAGCCGCTCTTCTGAACCATCGTCTTTTCCGCGCCGAGCATGTCGCCAAACTGCTTGGCAAACCAGCCGCCCACGTTTACCTTGTCGAGCCGCGGATGACCGAAAGCGTCGCGGGGCACTTCTTCGCCCTTGGCTTCCAGCTCGGCGATGATCGCCTCGACGCACGCCCCTTCTGAGACGAAGATGTTCACGCAGTCGTGCCGGTCCATCACCGTGCGCAGACGGGCCGCTTCGGCTTTCGCGTCAAAGGCCATTTCGGGGACGTAGACGGCGTGAACTTCCTCGCGAGCGCGTGACAGACCGAACGCGGGAAGGTAGTGGAATCCTTCCGTCAGCGTGCGGTAGGCCGCCGCGGTTGCGGCCGTGAGCCAGCCGCAATTGCGCCCCATGACCTCATGGATGATGAGCATGCGTGGGTTGGCGGTGTTCTCCTTGACGACGTTGGCGAAAAAACGCGCGCCCTCTTCTGCAGCCGTCCAGGCACCCAGGCTCTGCCGAATCGGGTACACGTCGTTGTCAATCGTCTTGGGCAGGCCGACCACAGTCAAGCCGTACTGGTGCCGCGCGAGGTAGGCGGCAAGATCAGCCGCAGCCGTGTTGGTGTCGTCACCGCCGATGGTATGCAGCACATCCACGCCATCTTTCACAAGTTGGTCGGCCGCGACCTGCTGCGGATCCTGTCCCGTCTTCACCAGGCCGCGCTTGATGCAATCTTTGACATTGGTCAGTTTCACCCGGCTGTTTCCGAGCGGACTGCCGCCGTGCTCAGTCAACACGCGGGCGTTTTTGCGCACATCAGGCGTGACGGCGAGGCTCTCGCCTTTGAGCAGCCCCATATAGCCGTTGATGTAGCCGATGATTTCCACATCAGGCGCGACCTGTGTGTAGCGTTCAATCAAGAAACCGATTGTCGAACTCAGGCAGGGAGCCAGGCCCCCGGCGGTGAGAATGCCTACTTTTTTTACAGCCATAGCCAATACTCCTGTTGAATGGGGGGAACTCGGGCCGGGACGTTTCGGCGAAACGTCCCGACCCTGCCGTCACTTGCGTTTCGGCCATAATCGCGTCACGCCTGCGGCGTCTCGCTGGGTGTGGATGGGGCTGGCGCCGGGACGACTTCCGGGGCCGCGTCAACCTTCGGCTCAGGCAGAGGCTTCGGGGTCGCCGGCGCGGCGGCGGGCGCGGGCCGGGGTGGCTTGGGCGCGGCCGGTTGCGCGGATTTTCCCGATGCGGGTTTCGCCGGACGCGGCACCAGCATGCAGCCCAAGACGCGGCCCAGCAGGCGCGGTTGCTGCTCCAGCATGGCGATATCATCAACCGCCTTGATCACCCGTTGCACGACCAGCACGCCGAGTTCCTTGTGCGCGTTCTCACGACCGCGGTACTGGAGGGTGACCTTGACCTTGTGCCCGTCGCCGAGAAAATCGCGAATGTGCCGCAGCTTGGTTTGAAGATCGTTGTCCTCCACGCCGGAGTGAAACTTCACTTCCTTGATCTGCACGCGGGTGGCGTTCTTGCGTCCCTGCTTCTGCCGGATGCTCTCCTCGTAGCGGAACTTGCCGAAATCCATGATCTTGCACACGGGCGGTTCGGCGTTGGGAGAGATTTCAACAAGATCCATCCCTTGCTGGTCCGCAAGTCGCTGCGCTTCGCGCGTCTGAACGACGCCCAGCATCTCGCCATTGGGGCCGACGAGGCGCACATTGGGCACGCGGATTTTGAAGTTGGTTCTGATAAACGAGGCGATAACGGACCTCCTGATGTTGTGCGGGTATTTCCCGCGTGGGTTTAGGCGTTGAGTTCGCTGCGGATCAGATCGATGAAGGCGGCCACGGGCATCGCACCCTGGTCGCCACCCTCGCGGCGGCGCACCGCGACGGCTCCAGCCTCCGCTTCACGGCCGCCAACAACCGCCATGATGGGCACCTTGTCCATTTGGGCGCGGCGGATCTTGGCTCCGATCTTCTCGGAGTTCGCATCCACCGTCACGCGAATGTCGGCGGCGCGCAGACGGGCGGCCACGTCGTTCGCGAAATCCAACTGCTTATCAGTGATCGGCAGCATCCGCACCTGCTCAGGAGCCAGCCAGAGCGGGAATGCGCCCGCATAGTGCTCGATCAGGATGCCGAAGAAGCGCTCGAGGCTGCCCAGCAGCGCCCGGTGCACCATGTAGGGCTGGTGCTCCTTGCCGTCCTCGCCGATGTAGGTGAGGTCGAACCGTTCGGGCAGGTTGAAGTCGAATTGCACGGTGCCGAGCTGCCAGGGCCGCCCCAAGGCGTCGCGAATCTTCAAATCGATCTTCGGCCCGTAGAAGGCGCCGCCGCCCGCGTCCACCGTGTAGGACAGATTTTCAGCCTGAAGGGCGTTTTCCAGCGAACGAGTGGCCTGCTCCCACCGTTCGGGGAGGCCGACCGCCTTCTCCGGGCGCGTGGAGAGGAATGCCGTGATATCGGTGAATCCGAACTTGCGTAAAATGCCCAGGGCAAACACGACGGTGCGCCGCACTTCGCCCTCGATCTGATCCGGCGTGCAGAAGATGTGCGCGTCGTCCTGGGTGAAGCCGCGCACGCGCAACAGGCCGTGGCGGACGCCCTCCTTCTCAAAGCGATAGACGGTGCCGAGCTCGGCCCAGCGCAGGGGCAGGTCGCGGTAGGAGTAGCGCCGGGTCTTGTAGATCTGGATGTGGAAGGGGCAGTTCATGGGCCTGACAAAGTACGGCTCGACCGACTCGTCCTTGCCGCCCTCGTCTTCGGTAATCGACATGCTCGGAAACATGCTGTCACGGTAAAAACCGAGGTGCCCCGATGTGTCCCACAGTTTGGCCCGGCCGACATGCGGCGTGAAGACCATCTCGTAACCGGCGCGGAAATGCTCGCGGCGCCAGAAGTCCTCGATCGCCACGCGGATCCGACCCCCCTTGGGATGCCAGTGGGCCAGCCCGGGGCCGACGTCTTCGCTGATGCTGTACAGATCCAGTTCGCGGCCGAGGCGGCGATGGTCGCGCTTCTTGGCCTCCTCGATGCGAGCGAGCTCGGCGTCCAGATCAGCCTGCGTCGCAGCCGTCATTCCGTAGAGCCGCTGCAACATCGGGTTGGTCTCTTTGCCGCGATAGTAAGAGCCCGCGACCGAGAGGATCTTGAAGGCACCCAGTTCGCCCGTGCGGGCCGCATGCGGGCCGCGACAGAGATCCAGGAACTCGCCGCAACGGTAGAGCGAAATCGTCTCGCCAGCCGGAATGTCGGCCAAGCGTTCGAGCTTGTAGGTCTGACCGGCCAGCAGGGCCACCGCCTCGCTGCGGGATACCTCCAGTCGCTCGAAGGGAATGTTTTCGCGAACCAGCTTCGCCATTTCCGCCTCGATCGCGGGGAAATCATCGGGCGTCAACCGGTGAGCCAGATCGAAGTCATAATAAAAGCCGTCGTCCGTCGCCGGGCCGATGTCGAACAACACCGGGCCGAACAGTCTGCCGACCGCCGCCGCCATTACATGCGCCGTGCTGTGGCGCAGCATCTCAAGTGCTAACACGTGGATTCAAACTCCTCTCGCGCCGGGGATCATGCCTATGACCGCCGCTCACGCTGAAAACGAATGACGTGTATAATAAAGGCTTGCGCAGGGCGCGTCAATCACGGACATGAGCAAGGCCACGCCCTTACACGTCAATCCGGATGATCTTGCGGATGAGCAGGCCGCCGCAGACGAGCATGATGATGACGGCAACGATGCTGATGATGCCGCCGCGGGATTGGTAGAAGGGAAGCATCATTCCCGGCTTGATGACCGTCAGGATGATCGCGAGCGCGATGGGCATGGTGCCGACGATGATCCCCTGCAGGCGGCCCTGGGCGGTGAGGGTGCGGACGCGGTTCTCGATGCGCATCCGCTCGCGGATGGTCAGGGCGATGCGGTCAAAGACCTCGGTGAGGTTGCCGCCCGTCTTGCGGGCGATGTCGATGGTGGTGATGACCAGATTGAGGTCTTCACTGCCCACCCGCTGTTCCATGCTCTGCATCGCCTCGTTGAACCCCATGCCGAGTCGGATCTGCTGCTGCATCACCTCGAACTCCTGGGCAATCGGGTTCTCGCCATTCTGAACCACGGTTTCGAAGGACTGGTTGATGCTGAAACCGGCGCGAAGGGCGTTGCTCATGTGGGAGAGGGCGTCGACGAGCTGGACGTTGAACCGGCGGCGACGGCGCGCGCGCAAGATGACGAGCAGATGATTCGGCGCGAAAAGCGCGGCCAAGCCACCGGATAGCCCGAACGCCAGCCCCAGAAGTGTCATCGGGATGTTGGCCGGGTTGAAGAAGGCGGCGTTGATGAGAACAAAGACAGCCGTGGCGCAGGCCCAGCCGATCTCGCTCAGGCGGCGCGGCGGGATAAAGAGGAAAAGATCCTCGAACTTGCGGGCGGTTTGTTCGGAATAGGTGCCCGAATAGACCTGCGCGCCGGTGCCGAAGGCCCGGAGCAAAACAAACGCGAGCCCGCCAAAACTCAGGGCAAAAAGCCCGCAACCAGCGATGGCCAGCAGGGTCGTTTCGCTCATGACTCACCCCCGCCGCGGGCGTCCGGTTGGAAAATCGCCGGGTCGAGCTTCAGGCCGCGCGCCTTGAGCTGCTCGAAGAAGGTGGGAACCGATCCGGTCGGTCGGTGACGGCCGATGACCTTGCCGTCACCGTCGATCCCCGTCTGGCTGAAGGCAAAGATTTCCTGCATGACGATCTGGGCGCCCTCGAGGCCGACGACTTCGGTGATGGAGGTGACTTTGCGGCTGCCGTCACTCATGCGCGAGATCTGGACGATAACATCGACCGCCGAGGCGATTTGTTCACGGATGGCGCGCGAGGGGAGATCCATGCCCGCCATGAGCACAAGGGTCTCGAGACGCGAGATCACGTCGCGCGGCGAGTTGGCATGCACCGTGGTGAGCGAGCCGTCATGCCCCGTGTTCATCGCCTGGAGCATGTCGAGCGCCTCGCCGCCGCGACATTCGCCCACGATGATCCGGTCGGGCCTCATGCGCAGGGCGTTGCGGACCAGGTCTCGGATGATAACCGCGCCACGGCCCTCGATGTTCGGCGGTCGCGACTCGAGCCGAACCACGTGAGGCTGGACGAGGCGCAGTTCCGCCGCATCTTCAACGGTGATGATCCGGTCCTCTTCCGGGATGAAGGCGCTGAGTGTGTTGAGAAGCGTCGTCTTGCCCGAGCCGGTGCCGCCGGAGACAATGATGTTCTTGCGCAGCAGGACGCAGATGCGGAGCAGATCAACCATCGGCTGACTCCACGAGCCGAAGCGGATGAGATCCTGATCGGTAAAGGCGATTTTTGAAAATTTCCGAATGGTGATGCACGGGCCCGAGAGGGAGAGGGGGTGGATGATCGCATTGACGCGCGAGCCATCGGGAAGGCGGGCGTCGACATAGGGCTGGCTCTCGTCGATGCGTCGGCCGATCGGCGAGACGATCCTTTCGATGATGGCCAGCACCGACGCGTCATCCATGAAGGTGTCTCCCGTCAATTCAACCCTGCCGCCGCGTTCGACGTAGATCTGCTGCGGGCCGTTGACCATGATTTCGGTGACGGAGTCGTCCTCCAAAAAATCATCCAATGGGCCGAAGCCCATGGCCTCGTTGTAAATCTCACGGGCGAGCCGGGCGGGGTCGAGACCGGTCGGGAGGCGCTGTTTCTCCTGGATCTCGCGAATAATGGCGTCGAGGGTTTCGCGGGTCCGTTTTTGAAGCTCCTCGGTGTTGACGCGCGAGTTGGTCAGCCGTTTGAGGT
The DNA here is from genome assembly GCA_016873675.1 of Lentisphaerota bacterium. Taxonomy (NCBI): domain Bacteria; kingdom Pseudomonadati; phylum Lentisphaerota; species Lentisphaerota bacterium. Next base: position 69,332 of record VGWG01000002.1, read on the forward strand.
CGATCCGCTGCAGGACTTCACGGTGAATCTGGTTTTTGACTTCGCGGCGGATCGCCGCCTGTGGATCGGCGAGCGAAGCCGGGCGAGATGCGGGCGCGCTCGTGATCGGTTCAGGCATGGTCGAGGCGGACGGGGCCTGGAAGCGTGGCGGTGGCGGGAAGGGCGCGCGGGGCGCTCCAACCGCCACGACGGCGGGAAGCGTGAGGGAGAGGGTGTAGGGGCCGGCCACGATGGAGTGAGTGGCCGAGGTGAGGGGGCGGCACCCGTGGAGCAGGGCACCGTCGAGGTGGGTCCCGTTGCTGGAATCGAGATCCTCGATGGTCGACCCTTCAGGAGAGAGCGTCAGAACGGCATGACGCTCGCTGACGTCGGGAGAGCGGAGGCGGATGCCGCACCCTTCGCCGCGACCGATCAGGTAGACCCCGGGCTGGAGGTCGAAAGCAGCCGGCGGCTGGTCAGGGCGGACAATGGTGAGCTTGAAAGTCATGGGTCAGGCGGAACGAGTCAGTGGGTGCGTTTGTGCAGGAGTTCCTGACGGGCGATGTTGAGCGTCTTGATCGCCTCCTGAATGTGATCGAAGTTGACGCGCGGGGGGTCGTTCTCGACGGCGACGTCAGAGGAGTTGCGCAGGGCCAGCACGAGTCGCCCCTTGATCTGTTCGGCGAAGACGAGCATCTCGGCCTCGCGGGGGGTTACGGACAGGGTGACGGTGCTGTAGGATCCTGACCGGCTGGCGGAACTGAAGGTTTTTGCGGTTTCGCGGCCCGTGGCGAGAATGGTGACGTTTTGGAGTACGGTGAGCGTCACCAATTCCAATTCGAGCGGATTGCGCGCAGAGGGAAAACTGAAGGTTCCGAGCACGTCGACCCGGTCATTGGGGCGGACCATGCCGCTGACCGACGAGGAGCCGCTGACGTTGATCGAGAGGGCGCGCATCTGGTTAGGGATGTCGTCGGCCATGCCGCGCGAGCCGGGTGCGCCGCCTTCGAGGTCACTCCAGAAGATGGGGGAGAGATGTTCGAGCAGGCGCATCGTTTTGCGCCCGAACAGGAACTGCGCGTCTTCGCTGAGAACCGCATGCCCGCGGACGGCGCTCTCCGGAACGGCGCTTACGCCGAGGTCTGTGTGTTGCAGCACGGTCCCTGCGGGGAGGTCGCGCTTGACCACCACGATATTGATCATCCGCTGGGAGCGCTTGAAGTCGGCGATCATTCGGGCGACCTCTCTGTCCTTGGCGTTGAGATACTGCTTGGTGAACAGAGCGGCCAGGATGCCGATGACGACGGAGATGATCAAAATCAGTTTTTGTTTCATAGCGGCTGTTCCGATGCTGAATGGGACGGGGAGAGTTTACTGCGATTTCCCGATGCGTTGCAAGAGCGTAATGCGGGTGACGCCTGGGATGTCGTCTGGCTGCGACAGTACGGCGCAGGTGGCCTGACGGCGCTGATACAGCGCAAACGAGCGGGTCGGCGGAGCGGCAAGTGCCCATCCGGCCGCGATCATCAGGCCGCTCATTTCTCGCGCGGCTGCTTCGGGGTGGCTGGGGACGGTGGCCGTGACGAGGGTGGCGCGGGTGGCGGCGAGGGTGGCGGTGAAGGTCAATTCCGCGTTTGCCGGACGCGGGAGGTCGGGCCAGATCGGTTCCGTGGCGCGATGCGTCCGCGGAGGCTTCTGGGTGATCAGGATGGCGAGGGTTTTGTCAATGTGCGCCGGGAGTATGAGGAGGTGAAGCAGATCCGATCCGGCCGCCCCCGTGATCAAAAGCGCGTCGGCGGCGGATTGCGGCGGGGCGATCCCGAGCGCGCGAGACAAATCGGCGGCACGCTCGGCCGGGGATCCGGAGAACCCGAAGGCGGTGATCTCGGCCGGTTCGCCGTTGACTGTGGCATCCGACCGGTAGACCGCTTCTCCGCCGATGGTGGAGAGGCGATCAGCGGCGCTGCCGCCGAGGGTGCGGAAGACATCGGCCAGCAGCGCCGTGGCGGCGGCGGCAGCGGCAATCACCAGCAACAGCGGACGTGCCCGGCGCATCAGTAGAGACCTCCTAAAAGCGGCATCCAGACGGTGTGCCGGACGGTGACGGTGGGCAGATCGAAGATGAAGGTGCGTACGGCGGGGTCGACGTCGACAGTTACCGGAAGCGTTGACGATTTGATCAGGGCCAATTCGGTGGTCGGCTCTGACGGTTCATGCATCATACGCATGGGGGCATCACGCGAGAGCGGATCCAGGAGATCCCAATCCGCCGAGTTGGTGACGGAACGATCAGCGATGGTGGTGAGGGTTTGCGGCGGCCCCGTAATCGGGGTGTCGTCATCCGTGTGGCGGATATCGTCAGCCCCGTCGTCCCAGGTGAAGACATACTCTGGAGTCTCGATGGTTCCACTCCCTATCAGCGCCTGCTCGCCAACCGCTCCGCGAACAGTCGTGGTCAGACTCCGATGGGCGTTGGAAACGTAAAAAAACTGGATGCCGCCGGCGAGGATCATGACGATGACGACGATCCCAATGATCAACTCGACGAAGGCCTGTCCCTGACGGGGTTTAGTGTCCACGGCGCGTTCCTCCACCCGGGTTGCCGGGTCCCGGTCCGTTGGGTGGGACGACGGTGCACGCGGCGCTGTTGGTACTGAGCCACGCGGCGCCAAAAGAGCGGAAAGCCTCGTCCTCCCAGATCGTCAGTGCCGCGCAATACCCGCACCCCGGTTCGGTTGTGCCGGTGGCGACGTAAATCGGCAGATGTTCAATGAGGTGGCGGCGCCAGTCAATATCGAAAAACCCGTCACTGCCAGCCGATGCGGCGTCGATCGGAATGAGACGGATATCGTGGTAGGCGGGCAAAACGAGTGACCAGGCATCGGGGCGAATACGCTCGCCGTCGGTCTCCAGATAGCCGAAGGGCTTGGCGGCGGCGGTCCACAGAACGGTGTCGATGCGGTTTGAGCCGTCCAGACCGGGGGTCAGCCGGGAGACGACGGTTTCGACGCGGACCACGGCATCGGCGCCGCTGTAATCATACTGCGGCAGAACCGGTCCGGTGATCGGGAAACGGTTGGGATCCTCCCGGTTCATCGTTGCCCAAGTGCCCCAGCGGCCGGGGTTGTAGGCATACCACGACTGTGCGGTTTGGGTCGCCTGAGTGGTGATCAGCGTGGGGTCGAGACCGGCTTGCGCGGCGAGGATCGAGAGGGAGGGGGTGTCGACAACCTGATCCAAAATGAACGACGCCCGGTTTAGATGGAGGGGGAAGAATTCGGCGTTCTCAAAGTTGCGCGTGGTGGTGTCGGGAAGCGGCGCCCAGAAGGTGTGATCGGTATAATTGGTTAGGAGATCCGGGTAGTTGTGGTAAAACCAGCACCAATTCCTGCTGATGACGGCTTCGTAGAACGCCCGCTCGTGGAGGATGTGCCCGCCGATAGCGTCGGTGAACAATTGAGCATTGTCCGGGCCGGCGGCGATGCCGTCGTCGGCGATTGCTTTGAGCATGTCGGCGTAGTCCGTCCAGGCGCCAAGATAGGGTTCGGGAAACAGCATCTCCCCGCCGATGAGAGTGGTGTACGAGTCGCGCACGGTGTTGGCGTGATCCTGAACGACCTCCGTGTAGTTGGAGTTGGCATAGACGCCGTTGAGTTTCGCGGCTTGCTGAGAGGCGGCGAAGCCGGCCATGGGACCGGTAAAGCAGAGGCGAGCCTGCATGTTAGCGAGGGCGTCGTCGGCCGCATCATTTCCGGCGCTGATGGCGAGTGCGCGCAGCAGGTTGGCCTCGCCGATCAGATTGAGCGTGGACCCCTGCCAGCGGGCGGCGGCCAGAACAGAGGCGTCACCCGCGTCCTGACTCTTGCCCTTCATGAAGACGATGCGGCGGATGTCAACGGACCACAGCACCATGAAGGCCAGCACGACGAGCGCCATCAGAAGAAAGATGGCGATCTGGCCGGTTCGGCGGGCGGCGGCTGGTGGCGGCTGTGCAGACATGGGTGTCAATAATCCTGATCATCGAGGTAGAGCGAGTAATGATTTTCGATATCGGCGGACCCTTCCAAGTTCAGGGTCTCAGCCTCGCGTCCGTCCAGAATGCCGCCCCCGCCGCGAACGACGGAAACGAGCATGTCCAGCGGCTGGCGGACGCGAGCACGGATGGTGGCGGAAACGCCAGAGTCCCACACGCCCGTATAATAAAGCGACACGTCGTCCCAGCGCTCATAATCCAGAATGGCTTCGGCCCACTCCTGCCAGGGTGAATAGAGATAATCGGGAATACGGGCCAGCTCGATTCCGACCTTGGGTGATGTGGGCGTGGACGTGAGCGCCATGTCCCAGACCTCGCCCGGGGTCATCAACCGCCACGAGCCATTCAGAATGGGGTCGTCATCGACAACAATATCGTTTGGCACCAGCAGTCTCCCCGCATTGGGGATCGCCGCCACGCGCATCGCCTTGTGCACCATCCACTGGTTGAAACCGACCGTCCGCGCCCGCGCCGCCCGCGCCGCGGCGTGATCCAGAACGTCGCGCGAAGCGAACCCCAGGCAGAGTTGGAAAAACAGAAAGAAGAGGAGGCAGATAAAAATAAGCGCCACACACGACTCCACCATCGCCTGCCCGCACCGGCGGCGACATGCGCCAACAGCCTTCTCGGCCCCCCTTGACATGTTATCCGCTCCCGTCTAGGGCGAACCAACAGTCCCGTCAGCGTTGAGGTCCTGTACCGGATTATCACTCAGGGAGTCATACGCGGTCACCGCCTCTCCACCGACTTCTTGATCCAAGGCTGATGTCGCACCCGCAGTCTTCTTGCCAATGGCCTTGCCAAACTTGGAGAAGAGCGCGATCAGGGTGATGGCAATCAAGACGACAATGATGATATACTCCACCATCGTCTGGCCTTTTCGTGAGGACATGCGCATACGCGCTCCTTTCCGCCTGTCGGCGGGTGTGGTGTGTTCATGGGTAGTCGGACCCAACAAGGTCCATAACCCGGTTTGATTGCTGCCGCAACGCGTACATGAGCACAGCCAACGCGCTGAGCGCGGCGAACAGCGAAACAAATACGATAATGTATTCGACCATCGCCTGTCCGCAACGCCGTGACCGTATCGGCCTGTGCATCCATCCACGCATCAGCATTATCAACGGCCCAACCATGTGAACATTGTAATGCAGGCGGCCTGGTTAAGCAACCACAATTATTGGCCACAATTATTGGCCGGCGGACTGCGGTTCGGACTGTCGGTTCGGACTCGCGCCCGGTCGATGAACGTGATACAATGAAAGCACTTTTATCATGCAGGGGGGCGTGACCATGAGCGAGACGATCCATTCGGTCCAGGGCCTGGAGGTCCTGGATTCGCGCGGCAATCCGACGGTGCGGGTGTGCGTGACGCTCCAAGGGGGCGCCCGGGCGGCGGCCGCCGTGCCCTCGGGCGCCTCGACGGGGGTGAACGAGGCGGTGGAATTGCGCGACGGCGACCCGGCGCGCTACGGCGGCAAGGGGGTGCGACAGGCGGTCGGCGCTGTCAATACCGTGCTGGCGCCGCTGCTCAAAGGACGTTGCGCCGCGGACCAGGCGGAGATCGACCGGCTGATGATCGCGTGCGACGGCACGCCGAACAAGGCCCGTTTGGGCGCGAACGCGATCCTCGGCGTCTCAATGGCCGTCGCCCGCGCGGCGGCGCTGGCGGCGGGCCAGCCCCTCTATCGCTGGCTGGGCGGCGGCGCGGCGGCGCGGCTGCCGGTGCCGATGATGAATATTCTCAACGGCGGCAAGCACGCCGACACCTGTGTTGATTTCCAGGAGTTCATGGTGATGCCGGTGGGCGCCCCAACCTTCGCCGAGGCGCTCCGCTGCGGCGCCGAGGTCTTCCATGCGCTGAAAACGCTGCTGCTCCGCCACGGGTACGCCACCGGCGTGGGCGACGAGGGCGGCTTCGCGCCCAGTCTGAAATCGAACGAGGAGGCGTGCGAGTTGATCGTCGCCGCCATCGCCGCCGCCGGCTATGCCCCGGGCCGCGATGCGGCGATCGCCCTCGACCCCGCCGCCAGTTCCTTCGCCTCGAACGGGGCGTACCATCTGGCCAAGTCGGGGCAGGGGACCCTGAGCCGCGCCGGGATGATCGCCCTCTACCGCGACTGGACCGCCCGGTTTCCCATCGTCTCGATCGAGGATGGGCTGGATGAGAACGACTGGGAGGGGTTCCGCGCGCTGACCGCCGCCATCGGCGGAGCCGTGCAGATCGTCGGCGATGATCTCTACGTCACCAACCCCCGCTTCATCGCCCGCGGCATCCGCGAACGAGCGTCCAATGCCGTGCTCATTAAACTCAATCAGATCGGCACCGTCACCGAAACACTGGAGGCGGTCCGCCTGTGCCGCGAGGCCGGCTGGGGTGCCATCATCTCGCACCGTTCGGGGGAGACGGAGGACACCTTCATCGCCGATCTCGCCGTGGCCATGGGCTGCGGCCAGATCAAAACCGGCTCGGTCTGCCGCGGCGAACGGACCGCCAAATACAACCGGCTCCTGGAGATCGAGGCCGAGCTCGGCGGGGCGGCTGAGTTTTCAAACCCGCTGGCAACCCGTCAGGGCGGCGGCTGACCGGTCAGGACAGCGCGGATCTGATCGGCCGCAGCGAGAATGCGCGGACCGGGCCGGCAGACGATGTCGGGGTCGAAGGCGTCGTAGACGTGACCGTCCTTGATGGCTTGGAGCGTCCGCCAGCCCGTCATGCCGCGCAGACGGCCGAGGGTCTTGCCAGAGGGGTCCGCGCCAAAAGAGAGGATGACGTCGGGATTCTGACGCAACACCCATTCTTCGGAGACGGCGAAATAGTCCCGGTCGATTTCGGAGGTGATGACGCGGCCGCCGGCGAGGGTCACCAGGTCGGCGATGAACGAAGGCCGACCGACCGTCATCAGCGGCTCCCACCAGACAAGCACGAGCACCGATGGCGGCGTGGCGGAGCGGCCTTCCGCATCGCGACGACGCGCCGCCACGCCGGCGCGGATCTCGTCCGCGAGGTGGACCGCCTCGTTGGTGCGGCCTGAAATGCGCCCGACCGCCAGCACCGCATCCGGAATGTCGTCGAGGCGCGCGCAGGGGATTCGCTCGCTGCTCCAGCCGATCCGAGTGAAAAGCTGGGACAGGGACGGATCCTCGATATCCACGCTCAAGATGTGGGTCGGCTTTTGAGCGGCCAGGGCCTCAATGGAGGGTTTGCCAAAGCCGCCAACCACCGGCACGGCTGCGGCCTCGGGCGGGTAGTTGCAGACATCGGTGCGGCCAACGACGCAACCGTCGGCCCCGATGGCGAAGAGTATCTCGGTCAGCGACGGCGCGAGCGAGACAATTCGCGGGGTGCGGCCGTCGCTCCCGGATTCCGCAACCGGCGTCCGTGGCCGACAGGCCGCAAACCCCAGCAACGCCACAAGCGGCGCCAGCCGAATGAAGCGGGATCGAGAAAGGTGTGAAAAAAGGCTGTTCATGGAATAGGTGCGCGTGCGGGTGTAGGGTATACCACCCGCCTCGCAGCGGTCAAGGAAACGCAGTGAAAAGATTCGGGAACAAAAACCGCGCCACCCGCGTCTAAACAAAGCGTGCGGCATGATGGGCATGCGGCAACAGGAGATGGACAATTCCGCCGGAGCGGCGTATGCTGTCTCCCATGGAGAGTAGAATAATGAGCGTCAGCTCCAATAACCCCCCCGCGAGGGACGTATCAGGAACGAGGCATCGTGTGACACGAGGAGTTCAATCATGAGAAATCATTCCCTATTCCAGTCTTCCGCCGGGCTCGCGCTGATTGCGGCCGCAGTCCTGCTGTGGCCGGTTGCGGCTTCGGCCAGGATCAAGCTGATCACCCTGCCGCTGCGCGAACGGGTGGAAATCCAGCTCGATCATCCCAACGCCACGCTCGTTGAGGAAGAGCGCATGGTCCCCCTGGTCAAGACCATCAACGCCGAAGAGCCCAATCAGGTGGATTTTTCCTGGGCCAATACCGCCATCGATCCGCAGACCATCGTGTTCCGCGTGATCGGGCCGGCGGAGGGCGTCCGCAACGCCGGCATGGACGTCAAGGTGCTTTCCGTCAGCTATCCGCCGGGTGAACAGGCGCTGGTCTGGCAGGTGTCGGCCAGCCAGAGCGGCGCGGCGCGCGTGCGCATCAGCTACATCCTGGGCAACCTGTCCAAGAGCTTCAACTACCGCGCCGTTGCCGCCAACGATGAGCGGACGCTGGTCCTCAGCCAGTACATGCGGCTGCAAAACATGGCCAATGAGGAGTTTCTTTCGAATTTTGCCGCCGACAAGGGTGCCAACCTCTGGGCGGGGTGGGGGAGGACGTTCACCCGCCCGGTGGGCATCAATGAGACCAAGGAGATGCTGGTCGAGAAGTTTCCTCGGGTGCCGGTGCGCAAGACCTATACCTGCAATCCGGCGGAGTTTGACTATCTGGATCGCCCGCAGAACAAGCTGCGCGTCCCCATGCACTATGTCCTGAAGAACGACAAGGCCAACAACCTCGGCACGGGGCCGTTGCCATTCGGCAAGGTGCGCATCTTTATCGAGCCCAAGGATCCACGGGATCTGGCCATGTCCGCCACCTTCTTGGGCGAGGACTGGGGCCGGTTCACGCCGCTGGATGATGAACTGAGGCTCTACCTCGGCGTGGCGCAAGACATCGTGGTCACCCGCACCATCGATAAGAGCGAGCGCCGCCGCGTGGCGGGCAACCTCTATGACCACGAGGTCGTCATCAAGTACGAGATCGAGAATTTCAAGGACAAGCCGGTTGTGCTCGATATCAAGGAGAACCTCCGCTACGTCCGGCGCGAAATCCCCAATGTCGGCGACACCGGCCGCGATGTCCAGTGGGAAATCCTCCCCGCGACCGACCTCGAGGGCGGCGTGGACAAGGAGAAATCCACCTTTGAAGAGGTGCTGTTCCATATTCCGCTCCCCGCGCGCGACACGAGCGGCAAGGCCGAGAAACGGGTCCGCAAACTGCACATCCTCTTCCACAACGAATGGTGAGCGCCGTCCCTGCGCCTCTTGGAGGTATCTTATGAAACGCCAATCCGCCGCTTTTCTGATGACCGCGCTGCTGCTCGTCTCCGCCGCGCCCCGCCTGGCCACGGCCCGCAATGTGGATCTCTCCACCGTGCCGCGCCGCGACACGGTGCAGTTGACCATCTACAACAGCGAAGACCTGACGCTGGTGCGGGAGATGCGCACGCTCACGTTCAAGAAGGGGCTGAACGGCCTGCAGTTCTCGTGGGCCAACACGCTGATCGACCCCTCGTCGGTCGAGATCCGGTTCTTGTCCCAGGCCGACAAGCTCAGCCTGCTGGACACCACCTATCCACATGACAAGCCGCAGATGCTCTCCTGGAATGTGGTCAGCGAATTCGACGGCGATGCCACCGTGGAGATCACCTACTTCACCAGCGGCATCACCTGGAGCGCCGACTACCTGCTGACGAGCGATGCGGATGAGAAGAGCCTCGCCTTCGAGGGGTTCGTGCGGGTGACCAACAACAGCGGCGAGGACTACGAACAGGCGCAGGTGCGGCTGGTGGTGGGCACAATCAACCTGGTCGAGAAGATCGCCCAACTGGCGCAGATCCGGATGGATCAGGTCGCCCAGCTTGAGGGCGCAAAACGCGAGGAACTTCGCCGCATGGTGGCCAAGGATGCGATGAATATGCCGCGGCCCAGCGCGGCACCGATGATTGCGGGCGGCTTTGCCATGTCCGCGCCTGATGAAAAAAAGATCATCAAGGAGGGCCTCTCCGAGTACTTCATCTTCCGCATCCCCGGCTCGGAGACGATTCCTACCGGCTGGTCCAAGCGGCTGCGGGCCATCGAGGCTCAGCAAGTGCCGTTCAAGGTCCAGTACCGCTACCGGCCCGCGCAGTACGGCGACCAACTGGTGCGCCTGTACCTGTTCACGAATGACGTGCCGTCCAAGCTCGGCTCCGCGCCGCTGCCGGATGGCGTGATCCGCGTCTTCCGCCTCAACGGCCGCGACGGCCTCTCGTACCTGGCGCAGCAGCCCACGAAGTACATCCCTATCGGCGACAAGGTGGAGGTCAACCTGGGTCCCGACCCGGAGGTGATCTTCGAACTGATCAAGCTGCGGGCCTCCCGCGACAACATCTGGATGCAGGTGCATGGCGCCAACGTGTTCCGCCGGGTGGACGACGGCGCGGTGAACATCGAGGTCAACAGCTCGGTCGCCGGCTGGGACGACCGCGAGGTCTTCACGCAGCGGATTCGCAACTACACGGCCAAGCCGATCGAGGTCGAGGTGCGGCGGGCATTTACGGGCCATGTGGACTTCCGCAGCAGCCTGCCGGGGGTCAAGCTCTTCGACTTCCAGACGGTGGAGTTCACCGCGCCGGTCGCGGCGGGGAAGAAGGCCGACTGTATGTTTGAGATCCTGCGCCACCAGGGGCGCAACTCCAAGCAGAACAACATCACGCTCGTCAACGCCGAAATCTTCATTCCCTGACGGGATAGAAATGAAGGGGACAGAGAAACAGCGTCACAAAAACGATTTCTTCGTGATCTTCGTGTCCTTCGTGGTTTATCTCGGTCGGGGTGAGCATTTCAAAAATGAAAGTGCGGTGTCGCGCGGGATACCGCTTGCCACCGCACTCCAGGTTGCCTGCGCCCGGGCGGCAGTGTCTTGGAGTGCAGGAGCCTCGGTATTGAGTGGCGCGCCCGGCAGGATTTGAACCTGCAACCTTCTGATCCGAAGAGAGTCCCGCCGACAATCCAGAACCCCCCGGAAACACAGTGAAAACCGGTAAAAGACCAACAAAACAGGATGTTTCAAGCTGGTTCATCGTTGGGCGGTTGGTTGTTCGTTCTCTTGGGTTCCGCTTGTTTCGGCGTGAATAACAGCCACATACCCGCCCCGTTGCAAGCACATCGCGCAAGCGCCAGAAAACCATTTGTGTATCTGGACGCGGCCGGCCCCGCCCCCGCCCCCCCGGCGTGGTAAAAAGGAGAC